>JBDLIA010000058.1 GCA_039715185.1 Gemmatimonadota bacterium | reverse complement strand
CGCGCCTCGGTGCACACGGGACTTCCGCGCCGGCACACTAGGGCTTCCAGATCCGCGTCTCGGGCCTGAACGCGGCCCACGCGAACCAGAAGTAGTCGCCGTGCGAAACGGGGCGCAGCACCCTCCCCTCGAGCGGCCCGGAAAGGCCCTGCCCCATGATGTTCCACTCTGTGCCGGTCTCGCGATCGCGGAAGCGGCCCGGAGTGAGTGGCTCGAAGGTCAGCTCGCGCCCGCCCAGCCGACGATCGAACACGCCGCTGGCGCCCACGTCGCGGCCGTCCGCCACCTGCGGCGCGTCCAGGCCGCTCGCCGTGCCCGGGGCCCAGAGTATCACGATCGGTCGTCCGTCCACCTCATGGTTGACGACCCTGACGTCGGCCAGGATCGAGAACGGAAACGCCATCGTGCGATCGCCCGCCAGGACCGCCACGACCCTCTCCATGGGACGCAGGCGATCGTCGGTCTTCTTGAGGAAGAAGTGCGACCAGGGCTTGCCGCCCTCCAGGTCGTCGTAGCCGACGTAGGGGTTGCGACCGTAGTCGCGGCCGAAGCCCGTATCGCGCGACAGCACCTGCCCGTCAGGGTAGGCCGCCTTGAAGTCGCCCCAGCTCACCGTCTGAGCGGCCAGGAAACGCAGCTCTTCGCCCGCCAGCTCCCCGACTATCCCCTCGCCCGACGCCTGCTGCCACCAGGTTTCGGTCTGGCGGTCGTACATCACCAGGTCCGAATGTCGCAGCCACCCGGTGGTGCCGAAGTCCAGCAGGCGGTCGCCGTGCCGGCGGTCGAACGCCAGCGCGGTGTTGCACAGCGGGCAGAAGGTGATCGTGACGGGCAGTCCTCCCACCTCGTCGTTCACGATCTCATGCTGGATAAGGATCCGGTACGGGTAGGCGCGGGCGACCCCCCGATTCTCGAAGAAGACTACCGGCTCGGAGTCCTTGAGCCACGCGCCGCCGGCCTCGATCGATTCGAAGCGCGGGTTGTCGATCGCCGGGATACCATCCTTGGGGGGCCCGCCGGGGACGATTTCTTCCATCGGCACGGTGTGCTTGGAAAAATCCGTGGCCCACTGGAAGTTGCCGCGGGCCTGCGCGTCTCCGCCCGAAGGCGAACAGGCTCCTGCGGCCGCGGCCAGCAACAGCACGCCGACCGCGCGGTCGTGCCCACCAACCCGCCGCCCCGCCCTCGCGCGGGCCCGCACCACCGATCCCGCTCCCAACGTCTCCACCCGCATCGTAGTCTCTTCCGTAGAAAAATCACTCGTTCTCCGACCCCCGAATCCGCGCGGCGGCCGGGTCGTTTCCCTCCGACGGTGCCGCCGCGTATGTTCGCGGCCCGTTTTCGTTGGCCCGAGAGTAACCGATGGCCGTGCGCCCACAGAAAGATGCCGGTTCGCCGGGCCCCGCGGGCGACCCCGACGCGGCCTCGCTGGTCGCCTCCGTCCAGCGCCTGCGCGCGGAGATCGGAAGACGCATCGTGGGCCAGGAGCGCGCCGTCCACGAGGTGATCCTGTGCCTGCTCGCGGGCGGGCACGGGCTGCTGGAGGGCGTACCCGGGCTCGCGAAGACGCTGATGGTGAGGACCCTCGCCGACGCCCTCCACCTGGAATTCCGCCGCGTTCAGTTCACCCCCGACCTCATGCCGGGCGACATCACCGGTACCGAGGTCATCGAGGAGGATCGTGCCAGCGGACGCCGCGTGCCGCGCTTCCTGCAGGGACCGGTTTTCACGCACGTCCTTCTGGCCGACGAAATCAACCGAGCCCCGCCCAAGACGCAGGCGGCGCTGCTGGAAGCCATGGAGGAGGGCATGGTCACCGCCGGCGGAGAGGACCGGCAACTGCCGCGCCCCTTCTTCGTTCTGGCCACCCAGAATCCCATCGAGCAGGAAGGCACCTACCCCCTGCCCGAGGCCCAGCTCGACCGTTTTCTGCTGCAGGTTTCGGTCGACTATCCGGACGCCGACGATGAGGTCCGCATCCTGCGCGAGACCACCGGCCCCGCGCAGCATCCGGTGGACCCGGTGCTCGGCGCCGACGACGTGCTGTCGCTGCAGGCGGCGGTTCGCGAGGTGCCCATCTCCGACGACATGCTGGAATGGGCCGCGCGTGTCGTGCGGTCCACGCGGCCGCGCACCGATTCGGGACCCGAGGAGGTCGAGCGCTGGCTGCGCTGGGGGGCAGGTCCGCGCGCGGGGCAGGCGCTGGTCCTGTGCGCGAAGGCCAACGCGCTCGCGGACGGGCGGTTTCACGTGAACCCGGACGACCTGCTCCGGGTCGCGCTGCCGGTCCTCAGGCACCGGTTGCTGCTCAACTTCCAGGCGGAAGCCGAGGCGATTCCCGTCGCGCAAGTCGTGCGCGCCGTGCTGGAGGCGGCTCCACCGCCCAGCAGCGGGTTATAGGCGGAAAGCGGACGCGCCGGCGACACACCGGCGCATCCGCACGCCCCGAATCAGGCCCCGGCGCTCGGCTGGTAGAGCGCGAACACCGCGCCCTGCGGGTCCGTGCACTGGGCGATGCGGCCGCCGCCGGGCACTTCCATGGGTCCGTTGACGACCTGCCCGCCGTTCTCCCCCACGGCTGCGGCCGTCGCGTCCAGGTCCGCGACCCGCACGTAGTACAGCCAACTGGCGGGCCATTCTGGCGGGCGGTTCATGATGCCGCCGACGCCCGCGCCTTTGCGCTCGAAGATCTGGTAGATCCCCATCTCGCCCATGTCCATGGGCTCGCCCTTGTCCCAGCCGAACAGGTCGGCGTAGAAGGAGAACGCGCCCTCGTAGTCGTCGGTCAGTAGCTCGTGCCACGCGACCTCGCCCTCGTGCGGCTCGCCCTCGTGCCCCGGCGCGTCGCCCTCGGGTGTGTATGCGGAGAACACGGCGCCGTACGGGTCGCGTATGATCGCGAAGCGCCCGACCGACGGGATCGAGTGCGGGCCCATCAGGACGGTGGCGCCGAGCTCCACCGCGCGCGCGGCCGTGGCGTCCGCGTCGGGCGTGCCGATGTGCCCCATCCAGTGCGGCGGCGCGCCGGCCGCGCGCGCCTCTTCGGGCAGCTCCATCAGGCCACCCATCGGCCCCTCGGAGAGCGTCCACATCTGGTACGGCGGCATGCCCTCTACCGGGGCGGTCCAGTTCTCGGTACCCCAGCCTATGACCTTCGTGTAGAACGCCTCCGCGCCGGCGGTGTCGGTCGTCGCCAGCTCATACCAGACGAAGCGTCCCTTCGCGTCTTCGGACATCTTTACCTCTTTCCAATGGGTGACGGGTGTGAACCTGGGGTGCGGTCCTACGGAAGCGGAGTCGCGGCGGGCGCGGCGATCGCGCCGGGGAACCCGGCGAGGCGCCGCGACAGGCCGAGCTGGCCCGCGTGGTAGGCCTGGTGGAACGCCAGGAAGCTGATCAGCGAGCCACGAGTGGTCGGTTTCCCGAACGGGTCCACGAACCCACGCTCGTCCAACTGGGCGTCCGTGAGCCCGGCGACGCCGTTGGTGCAGCGCTCCGCGGATCCGAGGAACTCGTCCCTCATTTCCGCGAACGGTAGCGCGTTCCCGGGGCCGGTGATGGGCGGCTGCTCGCCCACGGGCAGGTTCGGGTGCTCCAGGATCGGCGCCTCGCCGAGTAAATCCAGAACCCGGTTCTGGACGACGGTGAGGTGTCCCAGGATCCAGTTCGCGCAGTTGCCGCCGGGCTCCGGCTGGCGCAGCGAGTCCTCCTGGCTCAGACCCTCGGTGTTGACGTCGACCGTGTAGTACAGGAACTCGAACTGACGCCGGAGTTCGTCTTTCGCGTTCATTTTTTCTCGTCCTCTTCCTTCAGTTGAATCTGCGTGATATCGGCGATGGCCTTCATCACCGATCTGAAGCCCTGCTCGTTGCGGGAGCCGACCCGCGCCCGCACGGCCCGCTCCAGGTCTTCCAACTGGCCGCGCAAACGTTGGGCGATCGAAGCGCCCTCCTCCGTGACCCGGATCAGATTCGACCGCCTGTCCTCGGGATTCGGATCGCGGACGAGGAGAGCCTTGGCCTCGAGGCGGTCCAGCATGCCCGTCAGCGTCGACGGCTTGTGTCCGAAGACCCTCGTCAATTCGGACGGCGGACACGGCCCGTACAGATGCGTGTAGGAGAGCATGTGTCCCTCGGCGGGCTCGACACCCAGCCGCCGGCAGTCGTCGGCCAGGTACTCACCGATCTGACGCGTGGCCTTATGGAGCGGAGATACGAATCGCAGCGGTTCGGCCAATCAGCCTCCGGGCGCGGCCCCTGTGGCGCCGGCGTGCGCGGCGCCGACGATACTACGGAACCGAATGTAACGATTCCGTATATTTCGATACCGAACCATATGCGGGTTCCGAGCGGCGGTCAAGGTTTTTCACGTTCCCGCCACGGGAGCTCCCGGCGAGGGCGTTGTCGCCACCCTGTTGGACCCGCTACCGTCGGGCGATGAACGCGCTCCTTCCGCCACACATCATGGCGACCCTGGGTGGCCTGGACTTCGTGGCCCGCACGGTGGTCTCCGGGGTGTTCACCGGCAGCCACAGGGCGACCCTCCTGGGCGCCGGGCGGGAGTTCGATCGCCACCGGGCCTATCAGCAGGGCGACGAGTCCCGTCACGTGGACTGGCGCCTGTTCGCCCGCACCGACCGGCTGTACGTGAGGCAGTTCCGCGAAGAATCCAACCTGCAGGCGTTTCTCATCGTCGATGATTCCGCCTCCATGGCGTACGCCGGAGCGGACGGGCTCACGAAGCTCCGCTACGCGCAGATGCTGGCCGCCGCGCTGGCGCACCTGATGCTGCGCGGGGGCGACGCGGTCGGCCTGGGTCGCACCGGCGCAGGGGGAGAGCTCCTGCTGCGACCTCGCAATCGGCGGGGACACCTGCACGACCTTTTGCTTGCCCTCGAACGCATACGCGCGTCGGGATCCGACGACGCCGCCCGAGCGGTGGAGCGAGCCTCCACGGCGCTGCCGCGCCGAGGCCGAGTGATCCTCATTTCGGACCTGCTGGCCGAGGACGCGGCGACGCGACTGGTGGCGGCGCTCGGGCGCCTGCGCGCGCGCGGCGACGAGGTGATCGTGCTGCGGCCGCTCACGCCGGAGGAAGAGGGACGGGCGCCGCTGGAGCCGGCGCGGTTCTTCGATCCCGATCGGCCCGAGGTGGAGGTCGCCGCGGCGCCTGGGGCCGATGCGGGATTCAGGGCGCGCGTGAGCGGCTATTTCTCGGGCATGGAGTCGGCGCTGCGCGCCCGCGGGGTGGAGTACGCGGCGCTGGGCACCGACACGCCGGTCGAGAGGGCGCTGCTCTCCTGGCTGCCGCGCCGGGGCGCCTAGGCCATGGTTTTCGCGCGGCCGTGGGCGCTGGCGTTGGGCGCGGCCTTCGCCGCGGGGGTCGTCCTGCTCCACATGCTCCGCCCGCACCCCGGCCCACGCACGCCCCTGCCCACCGCGCGCTTCCTCGCCCCCGACCGGCGCACCAGGCTCAGGGTCTCGCGACCCGCCGACGCGCTCCTGCTCGCGACCAGGCTGGCGGTGGTGGGAGCGCTGTCGCTCGCCGCCGCGGCGCCGTCCCTGGAGGCTCGTCGCGAGGGCGGCCTGCGTCTCGTAGCGCTGGACGCGGGTCGCGGCATGGGTGGCGCGTGGGACGCGGCGCTAGACAGCGCGCGGGCGCTGCTGGCCGCCGCCCCGGCGCTGCTGGTGGTTTTCGATACGGCGGCGATGGTCGCCGGACCCGACGCCCTGGACTCGCTGGCGGCCGCCGGGCCCAGCCGCGTCGATTCCGACTACGCCGCCGCCTTCCGGGGCCTGCGCGGCGCGGCCCGGGGCTCGCGCGCCTCGACCTTCGAGGCCTCGATACTGACGATGCCCCGCGGGAGCGCGTGGGGCCCCGGGCTGACGTCCACGCGGGCGGCCGCGTGGCCGGCGGAGGCCCGCGTGATCGATCCGAGCGGCGACGCCGCGCCGGGGCGCGAGCCGGAGCGTGGACGCGCGCCGCCGCTGGGCCCGGCTCGGGTGCTGGGCGCGGCCGCCGCCGACCCGTATCTGCGCTCGGCGCTGACCGCGCTCGGGTACACGCCGGAGGCGGGCGAGGCGGGGCGCGACGCGGGTCCGCTGCTGGTCGGACCGGACGCTGCCCTCCCGACCGAGACTGGAGAGGCCCCTGTGACGGTCCTGTGGGGCGACCGCGTGGGCCCCGAGCTGGACCTCCTGTGGACACGGCCATCCCCGGCTCCCAGCCCGCCGGCGGCGGCGTCCGCCACGCTGTTCGCCACCGCCGGGGCGCGGCCCGGGGAGTACCCGGCGACGATACAGGGCGCCGTGGGGCGCGCCGCGGGCGGGCCCGCGCAGGGAGCAGAGGTATGGGCGGTCGACGCGGACGGACGGCCGCTGGGCGTGGCCCGGCGGCGCGAGGGGGGCTGCGCGGCCTACTTCGCGGGTGACCTGCTGGCGCCGGCGCTGGTCGGATCCGAGCGCTATCCGCTGCTGCTGGAGCGCGCTCTCGGCGCGTGCGCCCCCCCGACCGCTCGCCCAGACGCCCTCGACGAGCGCCTCGGCGCCGGCGCGGTCGGCGTCCTTTCCGGTGCGACGGGGAGCCCACCGGCGACCGCCGCCTCGCTGGGGCTCGGCGACCGCCGGTCGTTGCAGCGGCCTCTGCTGGCGGCGGGTCTGGTGCTGGGCCTACTGGAAACGCTCCTGGCGACGGCGCTGGGCCGCGCCCGATCGAGCGCGCTTTCGGCGACGTCCCTGGGCCGGGAGAGGGCGGCGTGACGGCCCCGGGCGACCTGCGCGCGTTGGCCGCCGGGCTCGTGGCCGGCGTGCGCGCGGCGTACCGGCGGCGCGGCGCGATCCGCGCGGCCACGTCGGCGCTCGCGTGGGCGGCGGGGACCGCCGCCGGCCTGGCAGCGATCGACGCGGCGGCGGGCTTCTCCGCGGGGGCGCGCGGCGCTCTCGCGACGCTGCCGGCGGCGGCCTTCCTGTTCGCCCTCGCGAGAGGTCTGACGCGCGCCCTGCGACCTCGTCCGGCGGGGACCTTCGCCCGCCTGGCGGAGGAGCGGGCCGCGCTGGGTGAGCGCCTCGCCACCGCGCTGACGGCGCACCCGGGGGGCCTGCTCGGGGCGTCGTTCGGCGCGGAAGCGCGGCCGTATCTGGCGTCCGTGCAGGCGCGCGGCGTGGTCCCGTGGCGCCTGCGGGGCCCCGCCCTCTCGCTGGCGGCTTCGCTGCTCGCGCTGTTCGCCATCGCCGCGTTCCAGGGTGGACCGCAGGCGGCGCTGGAGCGCTGGCTGGACCCTGGCGCGGGCGTAGGCGCCGCCGCGGACGCCGGCGGCGAGGGCACGGTCGCGGCCGGGGGCGCCGCCGATGAGCCGCGGATCGCCGCGGTCAGTTGGCGCGCCTCTCCGCCCGGGTACAGCGGCCTCGAAGCGCGCTCGGGCGACGGCGGCGTTCCCATCCAGACGCTCGCCGGAAGCCGCGTGAGGGTGGCGGTCGAAGCGCGCGGCGGCCGCCTGGAGGCGCGCGTCATCGGCGGCCCCACCCCGCGCCGCAGCGAGCCCGCGCCCGGACGGATCGAGCTCGAGTGGACGCTGGCCGGTGCGGACCGCGCGCTCGAGCTGGAGCTACGGGCCGCGGGTCGCGTGGTCGAGCGCCGCCTGGTGCCACTGCGCCCCGTCGCGGACGCGCCGCCGCACGTTTCCCTCGAGGCCCCCGCGCGCGACCTGACGCTGGCGGAGGGGCGCGGCGTGGTGGAGGTGCGGGCCCGCGCCGAGGACGACTTCGCCGTCCGGGCCTTCGATCTCCTGTGGATTCGCTCGCGCGGCAGCGGCGAGTCCTACTCCTTCGACCAGGGCGTCCTCCCCTGGTCGCGAACAGAGGGCCCGGCCCGCAGCCGTCTGGCCAGCGCGCGGCTGGACCTGGGCTCACTCGACCTCGGTCCCGGCGACGTGCTGCACATCCGCGCCGTCGCGGTCGACAACAACGCGGTGGGCGGTCCGGGAGAGGGCGTGTCCGATACGCGCACCCTGCGCGTGGCGCGCGCGGACGAGGAGGACCTGGTCGACGCGGTGCTCACGCTGCCCGCGGAGGCCGAGGCCAACCCGATCCTCAGCCAGCGCATGCTGATTCTGCTCACCGAGCGGCTCATCGCCGGCGGCCCCGGCCCCGACGCCCTGCGGGCCGGCGCTCTGGACATCGCCCGGGAGCAGGCGCGCCTGAGGGGCAGGATCGGCGAGATCATCTTCTCGCGCACGGGGGACGGCTCCGAGGAGGTCCCCGCGGACCCCTTCGCGCCCCCGGATGACCTTTTCGGCGGCGAGATCGAGGACGCCGGCCACGGCCACGATGAAGAGGGCCGCGACCCGCTGGATCCGGAGGACGTGCTGGAGGCCGCCAGCCTGGCCACCGGAACGGGGGAGGAGGAGGAGCTCGAGCACCGCCACGACGAGAGCGCGGTTCTGTCCCTGAATCGGGATCTGCTCGCCGCCTACAACGCCATGTGGGAGGCGGAGCGAGAGCTGCGGCAGGCGGCCGCGGCCGCCTCCCTGCCGCCGCAGCATCAGGCGCTGGACATCCTGCAAAGGATTCGACAGGGCGAGCGCGTATTCGCGCGCGGGCGCCAGACCGTCCCCCCCGTCGATGTGGCCGCGGCCCGCGGCACGGGCGAGCTGGAGGGCGTCAATCCAGGTGCGCGCGAGAGCGCCGGCGCCGCCGACACCCGGCCGCGCCTCGCGGCGCTGGTCGAGGACGCGCTGCGGCTCTGGGAGGAACTGGACGCCGCGCGCGGGAGCCTCGCCGCCGCCGACCTGGCCGCGCGCCTGTTCTCCGACCCGGCGATCGATACGCGCGCCGGGGAGCTGGCCGGCCGCGCCGCCGACGCCGCGCGCCAGGGCGACCACGACGGCGCGCGCCGGCTGCTCGCCCAGGCGCTGCGGGTGCTGACGCCGGCGCTCCGCGCCGGCTCGGTGGCCGGCCCCGCCGCCGGATCGGCGCCACCCTACTTCGACGCGCTCGTCCGCTCCGCCGAGGAGACGTCGCCGGAGCGAGGAACGCCGCGGGCGCCGGGATCGTTTCGCTTCGCCACCGCGCGGTACGCCTCCGGCGACTGGGACTCGGCGCCCCTCGTGCCGGCGAACATCACGCATTCCATCGCCCAGTACACGGACATCCCGGTGGAGCCCGAGCCGGCCGTGGTGGACCTGGCCTCGCGCGAGGTCTTCGGCTACCCGCTCCTGTTCATGACGGGCCACCTCCCGGTGCGCTTCACGGCCACGGAGAGCGACAATCTGCGCGCCTACGTGGAGCGCGGCGGGCTGCTCTTCATCGACGATCACAACCACGACATCGACGCCGCCTTCCACCGCACCGTCGTGGCCGAGCTGGAGCGCATCTTCGGCTCCGGCTCGCTCGCGGAGCTGCCCGACGACCACGAGCTGTTCCGCGCGTTCTTCGACTTCCCCGACGGCCCACCCACGACCGCGCACGAGCTGAACGGCTGGGGCGACGGGCTCGTGCACGAGTCGCTGCGCGCGATCCTGTCGGGCGGCCGCATCGGCGTGCTGTACTCCAACAAGGACTACTCGTCGCAGTGGAACTACCACGCGCAGAACAAGCGCTTCAACGCGATCGATGACACGCGCTTCGGGGTCAACGTGATCGTCTACGCGCTGACCCGGTGAGCCGGCTCGGCGCGCCGCTCTGGCTGCGCGGGCTTGGACTCGCGTGCCTGCTCGCGCTCCTCTTCCTGGGCGCGGCTCCCTTCGGGTCGGGTGACGCCTCCGGACCGGGCGACGACGGCGGGCCAGGCGCGCTGGCCGACGGCGCCGCGCGCTGGCGCGCCGCTCTCTCGGGCGACGCGCCGCCGGGGCTCACCGTGCGCGCGGACACGTCGGACGTCGGCGTCGCCGAGCTGGCCGCGCTGGCGGCCGTGGCGGCGCGCGCGCCCCTCGCGGTGGCGCTGCCGGATCCGGGCGCTCCCACGCTCTCGCTGGAGGCGGTCGGACCGCTGGCCGCCGGCCGACGCGGGGCGCTGAGCGTGACCGTGTCCGGCCCCGCGCACGCGGACGTCGCCGTCGTCCTCGCCGACGACGCCGGGGGCGCCGACAGCGTGTCGGTGCGCACCGACCGGGACGGCGTGGGCCGGGCGAGCGTCGGCGTGCGCCCCGCCAGCTCCGGGTGGCGCGCCTGGAGGGCCGCCGCGGGCGACCGATCCGCGACCGCCGGGGCGTGGGTGGAGGACGCCTCCGCGCCGCGGGTGGTCGTGCTGGGCGAAGCAGCGGGCTGGGAGCCCCGCTACGCCATCCGCGCGCTGGAGGAGGCCGGCTTCGACGTGCGGGCGCGTCTGGCGCTGGGTCGAGGCCGCAGCGTGGAGGACGACGCGGCCGGCGGCCTCGACTCCGCGGACGTCGTGGTGATCCTGCCGGGCGCGGCGCTGTCTACCGGCGACGCGGACGAGGTCGCCGCGCTGGTGCTGGAGCGCGGCGGCGGCGCCCTCCTGGCGGGGCCCCCGCCGGCGCGCCTCGCCGAGCGGCTGGGGCTCCCGGTGGGCGCGCGCTTCGCCGAGTCGGGCGCGGACATCGCGTGGACGCTGCCCGCCGACCTGGCGCCCCTGCCCGCCGGCGTCCCGGAGCGCCGCCCCCTCACCGCCGAGCCGCCCGTCGGCGCCCGCGTGGGCGCCAGCGCGGGAGCGGATGCGACCCTGCTGCTGCGCGCGGCGGGGGCCGGGCGGGCGGCGTGGACGGGCTTGACCCGGACGTGGCGCTGGCGGCTCCAGGAGGGCGCGACGGAGGCGCACGCCGCCTACTGGGCGGCGCTCGCGGATTGGCTGGCCGCGGGGCGTCTGGCGGGAGCGCGCTACGGCTTCGAGCCCGCCGCGCCCGCCCTGGGGGAGCTCGTGCGGATCCGCGCGCCCGTGGGCGCACGCGTGTCGCTGCGCCGGCCCGACGGGTCCACGGAGCCGGTCGGCGTCCGCGCGTTCGTGGCGGCGGCCGAGGGCGTCCACGCGCTGGTCGACAGCGACGGCGCCGCGCTGGTCGGCGCGCGCGTCTCCGCGCCGGCTGCGCGGCCCGGCGGCGCCGGGGCGGACCCCTCCTCGGGCGCTGGGGATGGCCCGGGCGGCGCACCGTTCGGCCTCGCCCGCGCGGCGCTGCTGGCCCACGCCTCGGGCGGCACGGCGCTCCCCCCGGCGGCGCTGCGGCGGTGGCTGGAAGGCCGGCCGACCCCGGCCCGCGGCGGAGCGCCCCTCGCCGCCTGGATCCTCCTGGGCGCCGCCGCGGCGAGCCTGGGAGGGGCGTGGGTGGCGGGCCGCATCCGGGGCCTGCCGGCGGGGTCGCTTGCGGGGCGGGACACCGGCGCAGAGGTTGTGGCCCTCGCGAGCAAGCCCGCACGTCCGCCCGTGCGGTAGGTGGTTCGGGTCCGAGCGACCCCGATCAGCGGGTATTGGGCAATGAGACGACGCGACTTCCTCGTACGCGGCTCCCTCCTCGCCGCCGGCGTAGGCGGCCTCGCCTCGAACCCCCCTCCGGCGGCGGCAGCACGACCCGGACTCCGGAGCGTACGCCCCAGCATCGACCCGGAGCTGGAACGCCTGCTGCTGCTCGCGCTCGATGAGGCCTCGAGGGCCGGCGCGACCTACGCCGACGCCCGCATCGCCAGGGTCCGCAACCAATCCATCGCCACGCGCGAGCGCCGCATCACCAACCTGACCGACAGCGAGACCTTCGGCATGGGCGTGCGCGTTCTCGCGGACGGCACGTGGGGCTTCGTGGGCACGCGCGAGTTGACCGACGAAGCGGTGGCGGGTGCGGCGCGGCAGGCGGTGGCCCAGGCCCGTTCCAGCGCCCCGGCGCGCGCGCGCCCGGTGGAGCTCGCGCCCGCCGAACGCGTGGAGGGCACGTGGCGCTCCGCGGCCGAAATCGACCCGTTCGACGTGGCCATCGAGGACAAGGTGGATCTCCTGCTGCGGGCCAACGAGGCAGCGCTCGGCGTGGCCAACGCCCGCTTCGTGAACTCGAACCTGTTCCAGCTACGCGAGCAGAAGCTGTTCGCCAACACCCTGGGGTCGCTCACGGATCAGACCATGATCCGGGTGTGGCCGCGCATGGTCGTGACCGCGGTGGCGAGCGACAACAGCGACTTCCAGTCGCGCCAGAACACCGAGGTGCAGCCCATGGGTCGCGGCTGGGAGTACGTCCTGGGCGCGAACATGCCGGTGCGCGCGGAGAAGTGGGCCGAGGACGCCGTCGCCAAGCTGTCGGCGACCGCCGTCGAGCCCGGCCAGTACGACCTCGTGCTGCTGCCCAGCCACCTCTTCCTGACCATCCACGAGTCCATCGCGCACCCCACCGAGCTCGACCGCATCCGCGGCTACGAGGCCAACTACGCCGGCACATCGTTCATCTTCCCGGCGGAGGACTACCTGGGGAAGTTCCGCTACGGCCCCGAGTTCATGAACGTGCAGGGCGAGCGCTCCACCGAGGGCGCTCTGTCCACCGTGGGGTGGGACGACGAAGGGGTCGCCCCGGACGAGTTCCTGATCGTCAAGGAGGGCGTCCTGAACGACCTGCAGACCACGCGCGAGCAGGCGCCCTGGCTGGCGGACTGGTACCGGAGTCAGGGCCTGCCGGTGCGCTCGCACGGACACAGCTACGCGCAGAGCTGGGCCGACGTGCAGTTCCAGCGCATGCCCAACATCAACCTTCTCCCGAACGCCGATCGCGACGTGTCGGTGGATGAGTTGGTCGACGGCGTCGGGCGCGGGATCCTGATCGAGGGGCGCGGGAGTTACTCCATTGATCAGCAGAGATTCAACGCGCAGTTCGGGGGTCAGGTCTTCTACGAGATCCGCGACGGCCGCGTCCAGGGCATGCTCAAGGACGTGGCCTACCAGATCCGCACCCCCGAGTTCTGGAACTCGCTCGATCTGATCGGCGGTCCGTCGAGCTACGAGATCGGCGGCACGTTCTTCGACGGCAAGGGACAACCATCCCAGGCCAACGCGGTTTCACACGGAAGCCCCCCCGCCCGTTTCCGGGGGGTCAACGTGATCAACACCGGGCGCACCGCGTGAAGCGCGCCCGGGGGAGCCAGACTCCCGTACGGCGCCACGGCATTCATTACAAGGGGTGTACGGCATGAGACGACGCGATTTCCTGCGTGGGGGGGCGATGTTGGCGGCGGGGGTGGGGGCGGGCTACCAGATCGACCCGACGCTGCTGACCGCGCGCGAGCTCGCCGCATCGTCGCGGCGGCGCGTCGGCGACCCGTTTTTCCGCGAGCTGGCGATGCTCGCCCTGGACTCCGCGCGCGGCGCGGGCGCGACTTACGCGGACGTGCGCATCTCGAGCAACCGGAATCAGTTCGTGTCGACGCGCGAGCGCCGCGTCACGGGGCTGAACGATTCGGAGACGTTCGGCTTTGGGGTGCGCGTGATCACGAACGGCACGTGGGGGTTCGCGGCGAGCCGCGACCTCACCCGCGAGGAGGTCCAGCGCGTCGCCCAGCAGGCGGTGGCGCAGGCCCGCTCGGGGGCGTTCGCGCGCCTGCGTCCGCTGGAGCTCGCGCCCACCCCGGCGTACCCGGAGGCCGAGTGGACCGCGCCGGTGGAGGTCGACCCGTTCGACATCCCCATCGAGGACAAGGTCGCGCTGCTGCTTCAGGCGAACGAGGCGGCGCTGTCCGTGGACGGCGCGCGCTTCGTGAACTCCTTCATGACGTTCCTGCGTCAGGAGAAGTTCTTCGCGTCGAGCGAGGGCACGGTCTGCGACCAGACGCTGTATCGGGCGTGGCCGACCATGAACATCACCGCGGTGGCGCCGGACCGCTCCGACTTCCAGACGCGTCAGAGCACGGACATCGCGCCGCTCGCGGCGGGCTACGAGCACATCACCGGTAACGACCTGCCCGGCAACGCCGTGCGCTGGGCCGAGGAAGCGGTCGCCAAGCTCTCCGCGACGCCGGTCGAGCCAGGGCAGTACGACCTGGTGCTCCTGCCCACGCACCTGTGGCTCACGCTGCACGAGTCGATCGCCCACCCCACCGAGCTGGACCGCATCCGCGGCTACGAAGCCAACTACGCCGGCACCTCGTTCATCTTCCCGGCGGAGGACTACCTGGGGAAGTTCCGCTACGGTGGCGAGTTCATGAACGTGATGGGCGAGCGCTCGTCGGCGAACGGCCTGTCCTCGGTGGGGTGGGACGACGAGGGCGTGAAGCCGGACGATTTCCTGATCGTCAAGGACGGCGTGCTCAACGACCTGCAGACGACGCGCGAGCAGGCGCCGTGGCTCGCCGACTGGTACGCCTCGCAGGGAGAAGAGGTGCGCTCGCACGGCTGCAGCTACGCGCAAAGCTGGTCCAACATCCAGTTCCAGCGCATGCCCAACATCAACCTGCTGCCGAACCCCGAGCGGGACGTTGGGCTGGACGAGCTGATCGGCGGGATCGAGCGCGGCATTCTGATCGACGGGCACGGATCGTTTTCGATCGATCAGCAGCGCTTCAACGCGCAATTCGGCGGCCAGGTGTTCTGGGAGATCCGCGACGGCAAGCGGGCCGGAATGCTGAAGGACGTCGCCTACCAGATCCGCACCCCCGAGTTCTGGAACTCCATGGACCTCATCGCCGGCGAGAGCGAGTACTGGGTCGGCGGATCGTTCTTCGACGGCAAGGGTCAGCCGTCCCAGTCGAACGCGGTGTCGCACGGCAGCGTGCCGGCGCGCTACCGCGGCGTAAACGTGATCAACACGGGCCGCAGCGCCTGAGCCAGGAGACTACCGATGGCCAACTACTTCGACCGCGGGCGGGCCCAGGAGATCTCCGAGAAGGTCCTGGCGCTGTCCAACGCAGATCAGGCGCGGGTAAACCTGAATAGCGGCGAGACCGGCAACACGCGCTTCGCCGTGAACCAGATCAGCACCGCCGGGGACGTGTTCAACGCCACCCTCGTGGTGACCAGCGCGTTCGGCAACCGCGTGGCGTCCGCCACCACCAACAGCTTCGACGACGAGGCGCTCGAGCGGGTGGTGCGCACCAGCGAACAGCTCGCCCAGCTCATCCCCGAGGACCCCGAGTACATGGGCGAGCTGGGCCCGCAGGAGTACCAGGACGTGGACATGGTGGCGTCCTCGACCGCCAACCTGACGCCCGCCGAGCGCGCCCGGGCGATCACCGCCGTCACCGAGCCGGCCGCCGAGCAGGGGCTGCTGTCGACGGGCTACCTTTCCCACAACACCGGGCAATCGTCGGTCGCCACGTCGGGCGGCCTGTTCGCCTATCAGGATCGCTCGCTGGTGACCTTCACCACCACCGTGCGCACCCCGGACGGCACCGGATCAGGGTGGGCCGGCGGCGGCTCCAAGGACTGGAACGACCTGGACCTGGGGGACATCGGCGAACGCGCGATCGAGAAGGCCATTCGTTCGCGCAGCCCGCGCGCGGTCGAGCCCGGCCGCTGGACGGTCATCCTGGAGCCCACCGCGGTCTCCAACATGATCAGCCGAATGATGTTCTCCCTCAACGCCCGCTTCGCCGACGAGGGCCGCTCGTTCTTCAGCAAGGAGGGCGGCGGCAACAAGATCGGCGAGAAGTTCCTGGATGATCGCGTGACCATCTACACGGATCCGGCCGACGCCAGGCTCGCGCCCAACTTGTTCAACGGACAGGGGCTGCCCAACAGGCGCATGGACTGGGTGCAGAACGGCGTGCTGCAGAACCTGGCGTACAGCCGCTATTGGGCGTCGCAGCAAGGGGTCGACCCGACGGGGTTCGTGTCGGGCTACTACATGGAGGGCGGCGACGCGTCGCTTCAGGACATGATCGCCTCCACCGAGCGCGGGCTGCTCCTCACCAGGCTCTGGTACATCCGCAGCGTGGATCCCAGGACGATCCTGTTCACCGGCCTGACACGGGACGGCACGTTCCTGATCGAGAACGGCCAGATCTCGCACGCGGTGAAGAACCTGCGCTGGAACGAGTCGCCGGTGTTCATGCTGAACAACCTGGAGGAGCTCGGCGCCCCCGTGCCCGTGTCGCCCACGGAATCGGGGGGCACGAGCCCGACCGTGATGGTGCCGCCGATCAAGGTGCGGGACTTCAACTTCACGTCGATTTCGGACGCCGTGTAGGACGCCGTGGCCCGGCGCAAAACCGCCGGGGCGCTAGTGTACCGTTGGGCATGGCGCTCGGCGCCGTGGCGTCGATCGGCGTCACGGGCCGCGCCGCGTCATCATCGCCCCGGGCGCCCGCGTCGGGCCTCGCCGACTCGCACGAGGCGCCCCAGATCGATGCCACGCATGCCACCAGCATCGTCACTCGCATGTCACGCAACGCACCTTCCCCGAGGGACGCCCTCTTGCAGGAGACTTAGATTCCCATCAAAGTAGGCGCTGAAGCGCGGTGGGTGTTCCTGGCCCTCGCCGTCGATCTTCCATAGCCGCGCACACGCAAGCATGGTCGCAGCCGAACCCGCAACGCTCGCCGGTATCCGCGGCCGCGGCTATCTGACCCTGCGCACCGAGGGCTACCCACGCATCGAGGGTGTCTTCTTCGCGCCACAGCCCAGCGGCCGTGAACTCTTCGAACTGTATCTCTCCACGCAGCCGGTGCAGTACCAGGGAGCCGTGTATCGGGGCTCGGCCCGATCGCTGGAGACGTGCGAGGTCTGGCTGCGCGCCATCAAGCGCGAGGCCGGCCGTATTCGACTCGACGTCACCCGCGCAGGCAGCGCGGAGAGCCCAATGCCAGAATGAACGATCCGCTCTCAGCACGTAGCCAATTGACCATCCGCAAGGCCATCCACGCGCACGTGCGCACGCAACACGCGGTGGCCGAAGAGGTGGGCGTCAGCGACAACACGATCACCTCGTGGATCCATGCGCGCTCGAAGCCGACCTCAGCCAACCTGACTCGATTGGCCGAGGTGTCCGAGTCCAGGGCGCGCGAACTCGATGCCGTAGCCGCCGAGCTGCGCGCCGCCGCGGAGACCGCCTGATGCACACCACGACGCGCGCCGTGCCGATCCTGTTGCTCGTGTCGGCAATGGCGTTCGGTCCGGCGCTGGCGCAGACCGACCATCCGGCACCCTCGGCCGACCCGGTCATGGAGGATCTCGTGGTCCGGGTCGAGGAGCTGGCGCGAAAGATGATCATGCTGGCCGAGGCCATGCCGGAGGAGGCCTACGACTGGCAGCCCATGGAGGGAGTGCGTTCCGTCGGCGACGTGTTCGTACACATCGCCGGGGACAACTGGTGGCTGCCCACCCACGTGGGCGTGCAGCCTCCCGAGGCCGCGGGCATCACGGCCGACTTTGCCACCGTACGGGCCTACGAGGCCCGGCCGGTGACCAAGGCCGAAGTCATCGAGCATCTCGAGGACTCGTTCCAGCACATAGTCGAGGCCATGCGGGGCACGCCGTCCGAGCGCATGGAGGAGCCGCTCACGATGTTCGGGCAGCCGCACACGGTGCGTTCCATGTGGGTCCTGACCACCACGCACATGCATGAGCACCTGGGCCAGTCCATCGCCTACGCACGCGCGAACCGCGTCAAACCACCCTGGAGTCGCTAGCGTCGGCGACAGGCGCACGACGACCCGCTTGCCTTCGGGGCTCGGGCAGCCCTAGCGTAGCCTCCGGAGGGGCTCGGTCTGCTCGACCGCCGTCCGTCCCGACCCCGCCGGCTCCCGGGACCCCCCGCCTCCCCCCGAGCCGGCCAGCGCCGTTGGCTACCGCCTGCCGGAGGGTTCGATGGCCACGCTGCTCGTCCGCCACCGCGTGCGCGATTACGCGCGCTGGAAGGATGTCTTCGACTCGCGAGCCGGCGTCCGCGCCGATGCCGGGTCGCTCGGTGGGATCGTCTTCCGCGACGGAGACGACCCCGAGGACGTGATCGTGGTGATGGAGTGGGATGATCTGGACCGCGCGCGCGACTTCGCCGAGCGCGACGACCTGGCCGAGGCGATGGACCGCGCCGGGGTCATGGGCCAGCCCGAATTCGTCTTCCTGGTGGCGGTTGACGGGCCCAAGGCGTGACGAAGGGAGGTCCGCCGCCGCATGTCCGCGTGGCCACGAGCTTTGACGCGATCGGCTCCGCCGGCCTATGATCGTCAGACCGTAGACAGCGCACGAAGACACCGAGCCAGTCCGTTCGCGGCAAGCTCACGCCTCCGGCATTGAACACGTGCCTGCTGCGCCAGGCGATCGTTTGTCCCGCGCGAAGGCATCGCTCCTCTCCCGTCAGGAAAGAATGGGCGCGACGATGAAGGTCGGGTGGCTCGAGCGGCTGTGGCGCGACGAAAGCGCTCAGGATCTGGCCGAATACGCGCTGCTCCTGGCCCTCTTGGCGGTCCTGATCGTCACCGCCGTGGGGCGTTTTGGCCAAGGTATCGCCGACCTCATCGACAGCTCGGAGGATTGCCTGCGCCCGGCCATGGGCGGCGGCACGCCGGCCAACGGCAGCGAGCCGTTCGGGCAGTGCAAGAAGGGTTGAGGGAGCCAGCTTCGTTCCGGGCCAACCCCTGCGGATGTTGACAGCGAGGGCGCGGGGCAGCGAATCTCACGTTGGCCCATAGAGACCCTAGCGGGACGCCGCGACGATCTCCTGAGCCAATCCATGGTGTGTAGGCAAGCTTCCCCTCTCCCCGGAGGCTCCATGAGGCACGTTCTATCCCTCTCCGTCTTCGGCGCCATCGCGCTTGGCCTGGCCGCCTGCGCCGACGATCCCGCTCAGCCCGAGGCCGTCACGTCGGCGGTCGAGGGACAAGCGGCGAAACACAGTAACCAGCAGGTGCGGTACGTCCTGACCGTCCTCCACAACAACGACGGCGAGTCGGAGCTCCTGCCGGACGGCGACGTCGCGGGCGTCGCTCGGTTCGCGAGCGTCATCGACCGGATCCGCGACGAGGTTCGGGTGGATGGTCGCCACGGCCTGGTCGTGGTCTCCTCCGGCGACAACTTCCTCGCCGGACCGCAGTTGACGGCTTCGATCGATCAGGGCCCGCCGTTCTTCGACGCCATCGCCCTGAACCAGATCGGGTACGACGCGTTCGCCATCGGCAACCACGAGTTCGATCTGGGGCCCGACTTCTTCGCCGACTTCATTGCCGGATTCAGCGGCCGCACGTGCGTGGCAGCGCCCGGCGTACGCAAGGGGCAAACCGGCGGCAGCGGACCCTCGAGCGGACGGCACAACGTGCCCTGCGCGGGGCCGTTCCTGAGCTCCAACCTGGACGTGTCGGGTGAGCCGGCGCTCGCGGCCCTGGAGGGCGGAGGCCGCATCGCCGAGAGCATCGTAGTGCAGCTGCCCGGAGCCCGCGTCGGAGTCATCGGCGCAACGACACCCAATCTGCCCTTCATCTCGAGCCCACGAAACGTGGTCGTGGAGGCCGACGTTGCGGCCGCGATCATGGCCGAAGTGGGAGCGCTGGAAGCCAGCGGCGTCGACAAGATCATCCTCGCGAGCCACCTGCAGAGCGTCCAGGAGGAACTCACCCTGATCCCGATGCTCGACGGAGTCGACATCGTCATCGCCGGCGGCGGCGACGAGCTGCTCGCCAACCCTGGCGACCTCCTCATTCCGGGGGACTCCCCGGAGGGAGACTACCCGCTTACGGCGCTGGACATGGACGGCACCGAGGTGCCCGTGGTCACGACGGCGGGTCAGTATCGGTACGTGGGGCGTCTGGTCGTTGAGTTCGATCACCACGGCGACGTCGTGGGTATCGGCGACGCGAGCGGCCCGGTGCGTGTGGTCGGGGGCGCGTTCGCAGACGGCGTCGCGCCCGATCCCGTGATCCAGAGCCTGGTCGTGGCGCCTGTCGAGGCAGCGGTCGCGGCGCTCGCCGCCACGATCATCGGCACGAGCGAGGTCGACCTGGACGGCAGGCGCAGCGAGGTTCGAACCCGTGAGACCAACCAGGGCAACCTGATCGCCGACGCCCTGCTCTGGCAGGCGCAACAGCTCGCCGCATCCTTCGGGGCCCCGGCTCCCGATGTGGCGTTGCAGAACGGAGGCGGCATCCGCAACGACGAGATCGTGCCGGCCGGACCGATCAGCCTGTTGAAGACGTTCGAGATGGTGCCGTTCCCCAACTTCGTGACTATCGTCGCGGACATCCCCAGGGAACAATTCAAGGAGATCCTGGAGAACGCGGTGTCGCGCGTGGAGTTCACGGACGGCCGCTTCGCACAGATAGCCGGCTTCACCTTCTCCTATGATACCACCGGCACGGCCCAGATCCTGGACGGCAGCGGCAACGTCACGACGCCCGGGACGCGGGTGGTGGACGTGACGCTGTCGGGGGGCACGCCCATCGTCGTTGGAGGCAGCGTGCAAGGCGGAGCCGCCATCGCGATCGCCACGATCGACTTCCTGGCGCGGGGCGGAGACCAGTACCCCTACCGGGGGGCGCCCTTCACCACGCTCGGAGTGTCCTACCAGCAGGCGCTGGAAGACTACATCGTGACCGGCTTGGCCGGCACGATCACCGGCGCCGCTTACCCGGTGGGCGGTTCCGGCCGCACGACCAGCCTGCCGTAAGAGCTGCGCGGGGACGGCCGAGGGCGCGACTCCCTCGGCCGCTCTCCGCTCACGGCGCGCCGCTCTTCTGGGAGGAGGACTCCCGGGCCTCCGCCAGAAGCGCCAAGACCTCCGCGTCGGTGGTCTGGCGGAAGTC
>JBDLIA010000057.1 GCA_039715185.1 Gemmatimonadota bacterium | reverse complement strand
GACTACTTCGGCGACGGGCTCTCCGAGGAGCTGCTGAACGCGTTGGCGGGCCTGGACGACCTGAGGGTCGCCGCGCGAACGTCCTCCTTCGCCTTCAAGAATCGGGGCGTGGACATCCGGACGATCGGAGATTCGCTCGGCGTCGAGACCGTGCTGGAGGGTAGCGTTCGGCGCTCCGAGGATCGGGTGCGCGTCGCGCTTCAGCTGATCGAGGCGGAAAGCGGTTTCGGACTGTGGTCGGAGGACTTCGATCGGCCGCTGGCGGGAATTCTGGCGCTGCAGGACGAGATCGCCGCCTCGGTGGTGTCGACGCTGCTGCCGCGGCTGCGCGGCGAGGATGCGGCGCGCGTGCGCGGCGGCACGGCCGACATCGTAGCTTACGACGAGTATCTCCTGGGCCGCCAGAAGTGGCACACGAGAGAGGTGCCGGCGCTGCGCGAGGCCGTGGAGCATTTTCGCAGGGCCACCGAGCGTGACTCGTCCTTCGCCCTGGCGTGGAGCGGGCTGGCCGATGCGATAGATGCGCTCGCGTTCCGGGACACATCCGAGCTGAAGCTCGTCCCGGAGGCCCGGCTGGCCGCCCTCCACGCCCTTGCCCTCGACCCGGAGCTGGCAGAGGCGTGGGCCTCGATGGGCATGCTGGCCGGCGAGTTCGACTGGGACCAACCTCTGGCCCAGCGAGCCCTGCGGCGGGCCATCGCCCTGCGGCCTTCCTACGCCCACGCCCAGCGCACGCTGGGCTCCTTCCTGCGCAACCTCGGCCGCGTCGATGAGTCCCTCAGGCATCTCGAGCTGGCCCTGCAACTCGATCCGCTGTCGGGGCTGATCCGGGAAGCCTACGCCCTGGCGCTGCACGTCGCCGGCGACAAGGTCGGGGCCCGCGAGCAGTACGAGATTGCCGCTGAGCTGGCGCCCGCCGCCGGATCTGGAGCCGCGATCGTATGGCACGCCGCGGACCTGGGACTCACGGCCGATGAAGCCGCGCAGGCGGCGGTGACCTACGCCACCGCGGCCGGTCTGCCGGAAGCCGCTTCGTGGGAGCTGGTCGGGCGCGGCATCGTGGATCCGTCTCTGCGCGAACGAGCCCGAGCCTTCCTTGCCGAAGCGCCCGAACTCGATGAGTTCGTGCGCCACCAGGTGAGTCTCGCGCTCGGCAACCACGAGGCCGCGGTAGAGTACCTGGAGGCGCAACGCGCCGTTGGAGGGGGGGACCTGCACCGAATCGGCGTCCTACCGCAGTACGATCCGCTGCGCAGACACCCGCTGGTCCTCGAGATCGTGCGCGAGCTGGGGGTGCCGAACGGGTACGATCCGGTTGCGCGCGCTCCCGTCTGGCCCGAACCGGCCGGCTAGACCCGCGGCAACTCCACCCCCACCGGCAGCGGCGTCAGCTCGCCGTCGATGATCGCCGCGATTTCCTCTTCTTCCCGCCAGCGGGCCTCTATCGCGTCGATCTCGAGCTGCATGAGCCGCCGCTCCGAGTCGTCGTTCAGGGCTATCTCCAGGGCCAGCGAGCGCGGCAGCTTCTTCTTCACGTTGCCAACCTGCTTGAGCGTGAGATCGCCCCGGCCCAGCTCGCGGATCAGGGCCTCGGGGGACCCCGCCGCTTCGATCAGGTCGGTCGCCTCGCGGACGTGCTTCTGCTTGCCTCCGGCGAAGTTGCGGTGGGCCATGATGCGCCTCAACGAGTGCTCGGCCGCCACGCCGTCGATCCGGTGGCCCGAGTTTCGCCCGTGGGGCGACGTCCGCTCGCAGGCGCGGCAGGGATAATACAGGCTCAGATCGTCGGCCGAGGTCGCATCGACCCTGATCTTCTTCGAATCCTGAAAGCGGATCCTGCGCAGCGGCCGGTCGCACCTCACGCAGGTGGCGTCCCCGCGCCAGGCCACTCGCCCGAAACGACGCCAGCGCTGGAACTCGGTGATGACGTTGCCGCCGCCCGCGTAGACGAACGCCACGCCCCCGGTGGCGACGGACAGCGCCACCATGGCGCCGACTTCCAGCACCTGGTTCACGGTCTGCCGGCGCCGCCGTCGCAGCAACTCGCTGCCGTAACGCCACCAGGCCTCCTCGCGCAGATGGGCGTCGCCCACCCGCACGACCTCCAGATCCTCGACCTCGATCAGCCCCACGTGATCGGTCGAGGCCAGCAGCCGCCCGCGATCGTGGGTCAGCCTCTCGAGCTCCTCCAGCGTCTCCCAGCGGTCCTCGAGGGGAGCGAGCGTCCAGCGGCGGCACGCGTCGCACACGGTCCAGAGGCGGCCCCGCTCCGGATCGAACGCTACGCGGCGCCCCGCGCGGAGGCGCTCGAGCGATTGGTTCTCCTCGAACGATTTATGACAGGCAAGACAGCGTGCGAACATGGCCGAATTTCATCGATTGGGATCGAATTCGAGGGTTCTCCTTGTACTACGAGGCCCGACGCGCCGATATTCTCCCGCAGCGACCGGCGCGAAACGATCCACGCGCGGCCGCGGTCGACACCGAGGCGCTCCGACATGCTCGAATCTCTCCAGTCCTCCGAACGCAGGTTCCGCAGCCTCATCGTGGCCGGGCAGGCACGCGGGGTCTGGATCCGCTCGGAGCGGACGGCCGGGGCGTGGCACAACGCGCTCGTGTTCCGGAGAGAGGGGAAGCTGTCGTCCGCGGGCGAAGTGGTGGTGGGCACCTCGTGGCACGAGCCGCCGGAGGAGGCGCTGCGGTCCGCCGAAGCCCTCGGGGACGCCGAGCTCCTGGGGTACTACCGGCGGGCGCTACGTCCCCGGCCGCCGATCTGAATCGGAGCCCTCATCGAGGGCCGCCGGCGCTATCGGTCGGACTGACCGCCGTCACCCTCCTCGCCATCCTCGGCTTCCTGCCCGTCGGCTTCAGCGGGCTCGTCGGGCGCTCCCGTACCGAACAGGTCCGGGGTCCCCAGGTCCGCCATCTCCGTCGGCTCCTCCGCAGTGATGCGCAGCCCCGGCTCCTCGATGGGAGCCTTCGTGTACCACTGCCGATCATCGGTAGTCTCGCTGTCGCCGCAGGCTGCGACGAACAGTAGAGCACCGAACGCCAGCCAGGACACTCGCACGTGTTTGCTCCTCCGGGTCACCACCGTTGGCCCTTGATTTTCTTGGTCGGCGCGGAATCTGATGCGCCCGCGCCGTCGACGCCAGGGACTCGCCGGCCTCGCGGCCCAATCGGTACGGCGGCCGGGCGGCCGGAACCCGGTCGCGGCGCCAATGACATATTTCGCTACCATTGGCGTGATTTTGGGCAATGACTGCTTGACTTTCCTCTGGTCGCGTGGTTTCTTCCCCTCACTTCACCCACATACACGTGCGACACGGGGACACATAATGGCTGCGACCAATCCCAAAGTCATGGCGATGATCGAGGCGGCGCTCAAAAAGACGCCTTCGATCAAGAACGTCGATCTTCAGGCCATGGCCAAGAAGATCGACCGAGCCGTCGGTCGATTGAATCCGCGTCAGTTCAACGCTCGCTACCCGCTTCAGATCAAGAGACGCGCCGGAGCCGGCGGCGCCAAGAAAGCAGCGGCCAAGCCCAAGAAGGCGGCGACGAGAGGCCGCCCCGCCAAGAGGGCCGGAGCGAAGTCCGCGCCCGTCCGCCGGGGCCCGCGCAGGGTGCGCAGGGCGCCCGCGGCGTCCACCGCAGGTAGCAACCGCGACGCCGTGCGCAAGGTCCTGCTCGACTATGCGCGCAAAGTAGCGGCCGCCGACAGCAAGATCGACCTCGTCGACCTCGTGATGGACGTCGATCGCTACGTCGATCGCGTCATGAAAGCGGCGGTATAGCAGGGACGGATCGACCAAACTCGGGTCGAGAGGGGGCCACCGGAGGGTGGCCCCCTTTTTTTGTGCGGGTGCTCAGTTCCCGGTGGGCAGACCCAGGTCCGACGCCGCCTCGCGCATGGCGCCGATCACGTTGGCGATGTGCGTATCCAGGTCGACGCCGAGCAGCTCGGCGCCGCGCACGACGTCGGCGCGGTCGACGCCCCGTGCGAACGTGAGATCCTTCATCTTCTTCTTGACGGACTTGGGCTTCATGTCGGCGATCCCGGTGGGCCTGACGAGCGCCGTCGCGGTGATGAGCCCGGTGATTTCATCGCAGGCGACGAGGGCTCGGTCGAGGGCGCTCTCCGGCTCGACCCCCGTGAAGTCCGATCGGTGCGCGAGGATCGCGTGCAGAACCTCCTCTGGATACCCGCGCTCTCTGAGCGCCGCCACCGCTACCTTCGGGTGCTGGTCGGGATGCTTCTCCCAGTCCAGGTCGTGCAGCAAGCCCGCGAGCCCCCACAACTCCTCGTCCGCGCCGGCTTCTCGCGCGTAGAATCGGACCGCCGCCTCCACGCACTTCATGTGATTGCGCAGCCCCTCGCTATCCACCCATTGCTCCAGCATGGCCACGGCGTCTTCGCGCGTCGGCACTGATCCTCCTGGCTTCGGTATCGGGCCACCGACGTCCGCGCCGGTCGCGATCGAGCCAATCTCGGATCGAGCCACCCCAACAGGCAAACCGGCTTGACCCTCGCTCTTGCCTCGCCGTAGCATGCCCGCCGCGATACCGGGCCCGGATCCGGTCATCTGACAAGGAGAGGCGCTTGCGAGGCGAACCATCCGCAGGGGACAGCATTCTGGTAACCGGCGCCGGCGGGCAGATCGGCTCCGAGCTGGTGCCCGCGCTGCGGAAGCGCTTTGGCGACGCTCGGGTCATCGCCACCGACGTCAGGGATCTGGGGACTCGGCTGGGCACCCCGTTTCAGGTCCTGGATTGCACGGACGGCGACTCGGTGCTGGAACTGACGCGCTCTGAGCAGGTGGGAACGATCTACCATCTGGCGGCCCTGCTCTCGGTCACTGCCGAAGCCAATCCGCAGAAGGCCTATGCGGTCAACATGGGCTCCGTCGTCGCCGTGCTGGAAGCCGCGCGGAAGTGCGGCGCCAGCGTGTTCGCCCCCAGCTCCATTGGTGCGTTTGGGCCCGGGACCCCGCGGGACGAAACCCCTCAGGACTCGTTGCAGCGTCCGATCACGATGTACGGGGTCACCAAAGTCGCCGGCGAATTGCTGTGCGACTACTACCACCTGAAATTCGGTGTCGACTCGCGGGGAGTGCGCTTTCCCGGCCTGATTTCGCACGTGGCCGAGCCCGGGGGCGGCACCACCGACTACGCCGTGGACATGCTGCGGGCGGCGGCCGCGGGTCGCGGCTACACGTGTTATCTCGAGCCGGACACGCAGATTGACATGATGTATATGCCGGACGCGGTGCGAGCGGCGCTGGAACTGATGGCCGCGGACGCCACGCGTTTGATTCACCGTAATGCATTCAATGTGGCGGCGGTGCGCCTTACGCCGGCCCGGTTGGCGGAAGAGATCGCGCTGCACGTGCCCGGGTTCATCGTCGACTACGAGGTCGACGCCGACCGTCAGGCCATAGCGGACTCCTGGCCGCGCGGCGTGGACGACAGCGCGGCGCGCGAGGAGTGGGGCTGGAAGCCGTCGTTCGGACTCGCGGCCATCGTGGAAGACATGCTCGAGCAGCTCCCCGCGCGCGGCCAGCCGCAGCTTGGAGGTACCTGATGCCACACGACCGTTTGGACGCCATCCTGGACCGGGACGTCGCCGCACTCGAACGGGCGGGCACGGCCAAGGGAGACGAGGCCGTCGTGGTAGAGGTGCGCCGGCCCTCGCCGGGCCGAGGCCCCCGGGTCCTGCTCCGCGGCCAGGGCGAGCGAGAGTTCATTCGCATGAACTCCAACTCGTATCTCGGCATGTCGTTGCGGCCTGAGGTCATCGACGCCGAGGAAAGCGCGGCCAGACGGTTCGGGGCCGGTCCGGGCGCCGTGCGCTTCATCAGCGGATCGTACGAACCGCACCTCGAGCTGGAGGGCAAGCTCGCCGCCTTCCACGCTCGCCCCGCGGCCATGATCTTCAGCTCCGCCTATGCGAGCGTGGTCAGTACGCTCGTTCCCCTGATCGACAATGGTACCCTGGTCATCAGCGATGAGCTGAACCACAACTGCATCATCAACGCGATGAGGCTCGCGCGCCCCCTCGGAAAGAGGATCTACGCGCACAACGACATGGACGCGCTCGCCGGGGCCCTGGAAGACGCCGCCTCCACCGCCGCCGAGGAGCGGCCGCGGCGCGTCCTGGTCGTCACCGATGGCATATTCAGCATGCGGGGTGATCACGCGCCGCTGGACCGCATCGTGGACCTGGCCCGCAAATATGACGAAGCCTTCGACGAGAATGTGCTGGTCGTGGTGGACGACTCGCACGGCGTTGGGGCAATCGGCGAAGCCGGGCGCGGGACCGAGGAGTACTGCGGAGCGCAGGCCGATGTGCTCGTCGCGACGCTCGGCAAGGCGCTCGGCGTGAACGGCGGCTACGTGGTGGCCTCCGAGTCCATCATTGGGTACCTGCGGGAATCGTCGATGATGTATATCTACTCCAACCCCATTACGCCGGGTGAGGCGCAGGCGGCCTCGGCGGCGCTCGACTTGCTGGACGGCGGCGAGGGCGCCGCGCTGCTGACGCACCTGCGCGACCTCACGCGCCGCTTCGAGAACGGACTCGTGGAGCGAGGCTTCGAGGTCATCGAAGGCGAGCATCCGGTCGTGCCGCTGATGGTCCGGGATACGGATCGGACGCGAAGCCTGGTCGCCCACTTGTTCGATTCCGGAGTACTCGCGACCGGCCTGACGTACCCGGTCGTGCCCCGCGGCGACGAGGAGATCCGCTTCCAGATCAACGCCGACCACACGGAGGCCGATGTGGATGAGGTTCTCGCGGTCCTGGCGGCGTTCTCCGAAGGCTGACCCCGCGTTGAGCTAGTCCACTAGCCGCGATAAGTGCCCATCAGCTCCACCAGATCCTGCGACGCGGAGACCGGCGGGGCGCACGTCCGTCCGACGCACAGATAGGCGCGCGGAGCCGTTCCATCGATCATGGCCCGCATCGCCTCCGGCAGCGGCGCGTCGCCTGCGTCCTGTGGCCGTAGGCGGCGCACGACCGTGCGCGGGCGGGGAGTTCTCAGCGCGGCGCGCCACAGGTCGGCGTCGGCCTCTTCCGCGACCACCACGAGCGTGCTGATCGGCGCGCTCGCCCAATCGGCCGCCCGCAACCACGACGCCATGGCCGTGGGAATCCTGGACGCGACGCGGGTGAAGGCGCCCAGCGCCGCCGCCGCCGCGTCGCGCAGCGCCTCGGACTCGTCGCGGCCGGTCAGCGCCGCCAGCCGCAGCAGGCCGAGCGCGGCCACCGCGGCGGGCGAAGGCGTGGGTGAGTCCGTCACCGCGTACACCGGGTCGGAAAGGGTGTCGTCGGTGGGGTCCGGCGGACGATCCAGGAACGCGCCCGTCGCAGGATCGCGGAACCTCTCCAGGATCACCTTCGCCGTGGCCGCCGCCCGCTCGAAGTCGCGCGCCCGTCCGTACAACTCGAACGCGTCCAGCAGGGACGTAAGCAGATACGCCTGATCCTCGAGCAGCTCCACCGGCTCCCCGCCCGGCTCGGACGTCGCCCGGTGGGCCACGCCCCGCCCTTCGCTCCAGCCGTCTGTCCATACCCGCCCCAGGGCGCGTAACGCCTCCAGTCCGGCGCGGGCCTCATCGGCGTAGCGGGCCGCCGCGAGGAAGCCCGACGCGACCAGGCATACCCACCCCGTATACAGGGTGCGATCCACGAACGGCGCCGGACGCTTGGCGCGAGTTGTGCGCAGGGCGAGCTCCACGTGCCCCAGCATGCGCCCCGCCTCCCGGGCGGACAGCCCGACCGCTCCCGCCACCTCATCGACGGACCGGGCCCTCCAGAGCACCCTGCGCGACGGGTCACTGTGCAGCGCCGCGGCCTCGTCATCCATGCCGTACCGCAGCACGGCCACACGTAGGAGCAGGTCGTTGCGGTCGACGGCCTCCCGCACCTCGCTCTGCGACCAGGTCCAGTAGGCGCCGTCATCGGCCGCCCCGACGTCTGCGTCCTGCGAAGCCGGAAACCCGCCGGCCTCCAGAAGGTCGGGAGCGGTCTCGCGGTAGTAGCGCAGGATCCCCTCGCACACCGACTTCAGGGGCTCATCGCCCGTGGCGGCAAACGCCCGAGCGTACGCCTCCAGGAGCGGTCCGTTGTCGTAGGCCATCTTCTCGAAATGGGGCACCAACCAGCGCGCGTCGACGCTGTAGCGGTGGAAGCCGCCGCCGAGCTGGTCGTGGATGCCGCCCCGGGCCATCCCCTCGAGGGTCTCGCGCACCACCCGAAGCATCCAGGCTTCGCCGGTGTCCAGATGACGGTCGAGCAATAGCAGCAAGGCGCCGGCGTTGGGAAACTTGGGTGCGCCTCCGAAGCCGCCCGACCGAACATCGAAGATCCCCGCGAAAGCCTCCACACCCGCGGAGAACGACTCCCGTGGGGGAGCAGCACCAGCGCCGTCCGGTGGCACGGGAGCGACCCGCTCCGCCAGGGTCCGGGCCGCGCGCGCCGCCCGCTCGGGCTCCTCCCGCCACACCCTGGCCATTTCCTCCAGGATCCTTCGAAACGCAGGGCGTCCCTCGGCGTCGGCCGGTGGGAAGTAGGTACCGCCGAAGTAGGTTTCCCCGGACGGCGTGAGGAACGCGGTGAGCGGCCAGCCGCCCTGCCCGGTCAGCGCCTGCACCGCCCGCTGATAGCGGGCGTCCACGTCCGGTCGATCATCCCTGTCCACCTTCACCGGCACGTAGAGTTCGTTGATCAGCGCGGCGGTGTCCGCGTCCTCGTAGCTCTCGCGGTCCATGACGTGACACCAGTGGCACCATACCGCGCCGATGTCGAGCAGGATCGGCTTGTCCTCCGAGCGCGCCCTCGCGAAGGCCGCATCGCCCCACGGCATCCAGGCCACCGGCTGGGTCGCGCCGTGGGCCAGGAACGGTGAAACCGAGCCTTCCAGAGAAGCCGGAGAAGAGGGCCGATTCATACGCGGGAGCTGGGACAGAGCCCGGACAGCACGCACGCCTCGCAGCGCGGCCGGCGCGCGACGCACACGGCCCGGCCGTGGTAGATGAAAAGGTGGGGCAGATCGATCCACTCCTCACTGGGGACGATCCCGACCAGATCGTCCTCGATCTTCTCCGGCGTCTTCTCGCGCGAAAGACCCAACAGGGTGGAGAGCCGCTTCACGTGGGTGTCGACGACGACGCCGGACGCGACACCGAACGCGTTGCCCATCACGACGTTGGCTGTCTTGCGCCCCACGCCGGGGAGTTTGACCAGCGCGGCCATGTCCGCCGGCACCTCGCCTTCGTGCGATTCGACGATGGCGCCGGCCATGCCCTGGAGGCTGCGCGCCTTGTTGCGAAAGAAACCGGTGGGCCGGATGACGTCTTCCAGCTCTTCGGTCCGCGCGCCCGCGAGCTCGTCCGCGGTGGACCAGCGCGCGAACAACAGCGGTGTCACCTCGTTCACGCGTTCGTCGGTGCACTGCGCGGACAGGATGGTGGCAGCGAGCAACTGGAAGGCGTCCCTGTGGTCCAGGGAACACGTCGCCTCCGGGTACTCCCCGTGGAGCAGCGCCAGGATTCGGGCCAGCCGTTCGCGCTTCTTCTCTATGCTCTCTCGACTCATCTGCCCCCAGCGGCGCGCCGCGCGAGGCGGCCGCGCACCTTCTCGATAGCGAACGTGTTCCAGACGGCGCCGGGGTCGATCAAACCCTTGCGAGCCACGTCCACCCCGAAGCGGACGTTGCCCAGCTCCCCCGGCGAGTGCGCGTCGGGGTTGATCGCGGTCTCGACGCCCAGCACCCGCGCGCGATGCCACCAGCGCCACGGTAGGTCCAGGCGCCGAGGGTTCGCGTTGATCTCGATCGCCACTCCGGCTGCGGCGGCGAACTGCAATACTGCCTCCAGATCCAGCCGATAGCCCTCCCGCTGGAGGAGACGACGGCCCGTCGGGTGCCCCAGGAAGGTAACCACCGGGTGCGCCAGCGCGGACAGCACTCGCTCCGTCTGAGCCCTCTCGTCCAGCGCGAACGCCGAGTGCACGCTGGCGACGACGTAGTCCAGGCCGTCCAGTACGCCCTCCTCGTCGGCGAGGTCGAGCCTGCCGTCGGCAAGGATGTCCGCCTCGACGCCCTGAAAGACCCATAGCCGGTCGCCGTGCTGCTCGTTCCAGGCGTCTATCTCGCGCCTCTGAGCGGCGAGATCCTCCGGGCCGAGGCCGCCCGCGTACGCGGCAGCGCGCGAATGGTCGGCCACGCCCAGATACCGCCAACCCCGCTCGAGGCCGGCCCGCGCCATGGCCTCGACGCTGGCGCTGCCGTCGGACCAGGTCGTGTGGTTGTGGAAGCAGCCGCGCAGATCGTCCTCCCGGAGCAGAGCAGGCAGCGTCCCTTCGGCGGCGCGGTCCGTCTCACCCAGCCCCTCCCTCAGCTCGGGCGGGATCCACTCGAACCCGATCGCCCGGTAGACATCCTCCTCGGCGGCCGGACGCGCCGCCGCCCCCTGCGAGTCCAGCAGCCGCCGCGGGTGCAGCTCCAGGCCGGCGAGCGTGGCCCACCCGGAGAGCGCCTCCACGTGCTCGCGGCTACCCGTCTCGGCCAGCACGGCGAGCGGAAAGGCTTCCGCGGAGACCGCGACCAACCTCAGCCGGAAGCCGTCGGAGAGTCGGCCGCGAGCGGCGTCGGGGGCCGCGAGTTCGGCGTCTTCCAGTCCCGGCATGTCCAGGAACGCCGCGAGCACGGGCGCGGCGTCCCGGGCGCTGGCCACCACCACGGCCTCGGCGTGGGTCTCGTCGCGGCGCCGGATCGAACCCGCGACGGCCACCTCCTCGACGCCGCGCAGCGCCTCCACGTACGCCGCGAGGGCACGCGCCGCCCGATCCGCGCCCGACAGCAGGCGCCGGCCCAGGGTCGCGCGCACGAAAGCGGCCCCCTCGAGAACGGTCGCCTCCAGGCCCTGACCGAAGCCCTTCAGCGGGGCCAGCTTGCCCGCCGCCGCCGCCCCTTCCAGGTCGTCGAGCGACGCGACCCCGAGCTCTTCGTGGAGGGTTCGCACCTTGGACGCGCCCAGCCCGGGCACGCGCAGTACCTGGAGCAGGCCGAGCGGTGTCCTTTCGCGGAGTTCGGCGTGGTAGGACGAGGCGCCCGTCTCCGCCAGCTCTTCGATGACGGCTCTCGTCGCGGGTCCTATACCGCCGAGGCTCGCCAGGGCGCCGCCGGCGATCAGGTCCGGCAGCGACTCCGTGGCCCGCGCGAGCGCCTTGGCCGCGGAGGTGTACGCGCGGACCTTGAAGCGGTTTTCCCCCTGAAGCTCCAGGAGCGTGCCGATTTCGTCGAGCACGCGCGCGGCGGCGTGACGGTCCACTGGCCTCAAGCGGGCTCGAGCACGGCTAGCGCCCGCGCCGCCAGCGTCAGCGCCTCGCCCCGGGTGACCACGGACAGGAGTCCGTCCAGCTCCCCGCCGGGCAGGATGTTGCCGAAGGCCGGTCCGTCTCCCGGGCGCGGCTCGAAGTCCTCGGCGAAGCCATCCGCGCCGAACTCGGCGCGCGCGTCGAGCGTTCCGAACCCGCCCCGATCCGGTCGCATCCCCGTGACCAGCAGCACCTGCAGCTCGCCCGCGGGAGCCGCCCAGAAGAAGCCGTTGACGGGCTCGGGCGTGGCCGAGGGTTCGAGCCTGGCCCACAGCAGCGTGCTCGGCAGGCCGGCCCACCCGGCGGGGCCCGGCGCGGTGCCGATGCTGCCCGCCCCGACCAGCCCGCGGACCGCCGCCTCCGACAGCGCGTAACCGGGCTTGCCCGCGGCCCAGTAGTGGAACGCGTGGTAGACCAGGCGCGCGTGCGCCCCGAACAATCCCGCGCGGGTACCGCGGGACGCGTCCGGCACGAAGACCGCGACCAGGTCGTGTACCGACGCCAGCAGCGCGAACAGCTCCGGGTCCGTTCTGGCCGCCTCGCGCAGAGACAGCTCCTCGGAGATGGCACCGAAGCGCGCCTCCTCTATCGCCGGATGGGCGAACACGAAGTCGTACGGATTCAGGGGGTCCTCCCGTCGACCACGCGAGCCTCGGCCTCGAACTCGGCCACGCGCGGCGCGGCACGCTTCATGATCCGGCGCAGCCGGTCTCGCAGCGAGGGCTCGCGCACGAGAACCACGGTGATCGCCACGTCGCCGCTCGCGCGAAGGCCGGAGACGACGTCGACGTAGGCGACCTCGGCTGCGTCATCGGGAATGGGCAATTCGTAGGAGGCGCCCTCCAGGTCGAAGCGAACCGGGCCGCTCTTCGGCCACGGCAACTCCAGGTAGCGGGCTCGTTCGACCGCGTACCAGCCTCCACCCAGGGCCTCCCCCGATCGATAGTAGAAGGCCTCGAAGGCGGCACCTTCGAAACGCCTGAACTCCTGCTCGGTGGCGTAATCCACTTCTTCCAGCGCGTCCTCGGCCGCCAGAGACTCGAGGTGGTGTCGCAGCTCGTGCGTAAGCGTCTCCCACAACTCGTCTCGCCAGTTGAAGTCCGGGTCGCGGCCGGCCAGCGCCCGAAAGGACCCGTGGTAGAGGACCAGGCGCGACCGCAGCGTGTCGGGCCCCTCCCAGTCGGACGGATAGGACTCGGTCAGGCACTCCCCGAGTGTGTACGCGTCCAGGCCCTCGGGGTGCCGAACCGCCTCGCGGGACACCGTCAGGCCGTCCACTCCCTCGCGATACTCGACGGGGATCTCGTCCCACAGGGCGCGGGCGCGTGTTTCGAAGGAGCGGAAGTCCATGGGACCCCGAATCGGCGTGCGCGGGCAACGCGGGTCAAGGGCCACACGCAACGGCCCCGCCGGACCGTGTCCGGCGGGGCCGCTCAGCGGGCATCCCGGCCGTGCCGGGGGCGCCCGCCAGCGCGTCAGGACAGGCGCCCTACGGCACCAGCTCCTGCGGGTTGTACTTGAGGAAGAACACGCCTTCCGCCCCGCTCGACACGACGATGGTGCCGCTCTCGAAGAACGGGTAGTTGCTCCACGAACCGTCGAACTCCACCTCCTCGCTCCACGGGACCGTGTCCAGGAAGCCCACCTCCACCGGGTTGTGCGGATCGCTGATATCGAGGATGCGCAGGCCGCTCACGTAGTTCGACTGGTACATCAGGTTGTCCTTGATGTACAGGTTGTGGTCGATCGTGAACGTCTCCCCGAAGTGCTCCTTGACCATGATCGGGTCGTCCAGGTCGGACACATCCCAGATCAGCGTGCGGGTGCCCTCCATGGGCTCGCCCGCCTGCACCGACGCCGACTCATCACCCTCGTCGTCCATGTAGAAGTAGCGGTGATCGCCGGTGATCCAGCCCTGGTGTGCGTAGCCCACGTTGGGGTAATCCGCCGACGAGATCGCCGAGGGATTCTCCTTGTCAGTGACGTCGGCGATCGACAGCGCGTTCTCGTTGGACCCGAAGCACACTTCCTTGCCCACGTGGTCTGCGTCAGGGCCGTTGTACACGATGCACATGGCGTCGTGCGAGTAGCCCGTTCCGGCGTTGCCGGTGTTGGTGTCGCCGAAGCAGCCGGCGAAGCTCGGAGTGGCGGGGTTGCGGATGTCGATCATGTGGTAGGCGCCGCCGCAAGTCTCGCCGCCGCCGTTCGAGCCCACCGAGTAGGCGAAGCCGGTCTCCTCGTTGATCACGATGTTGTGCGCCGAGGCGATGCCGCCGTAGTGCGCCGTCTCCTCGAACACTGCCGGGGCGTTCTGCACGTCCCGGAGCTGGCGCAGATCGAACACCTGCATGCCGTGGTTGCCCGCGCCGTCGGCCACGATGTAGGCGTGGTCGCGGTAGACCTTGACGTCGCGCCACGCGTTGGAGATCGAACCGGCGGTCTTGGGCAGGCTACCCAGATAAACCGGGTTGTTGGCGTCCGAGACGTCGATGAACGCGGTGCCGTCGGTGCGGCCAATGATGGCTATCTCGGCGCCCGTCTCCGGGTCGGTCCAGCCCCACACGTCGTTGGTGTTGGCGCCGCGCCCGCCGCCGATCGCCGACACCGGCAGGAAGGACCGGATGCTGACGTTGTTGCAGCCGAACTGATCGGCCGTGCCGCTCGCGCAGTCGATCTCGTTGCCCACCAGCGCGGGCAGGCCCGCCTCGGTGGGGCCCAACAGCTTGTCGGTCGCCGTCCAGGCATCCCCGTCGCGGGTCAGGACGATGGCCGACCCCAGGCCGCTGTCGTCGGCCGTCTGGCCCACGATCACCAGCTCGCCGTCGGGAGACTGGGCGAGCACGCCGCCGAAGCCGTCTCCGCTGTCCGTGTCGAGGTTGGAGGAGATCTTCGACACCATCCCGACCTCGCCGCCGTCGTAAGGGTAGCGGTAGATGCGACCGGAGCCGGCCGCGCCCGGCGCGCCGACCCACAGCTCGTCACCGCGCGGCAGCAGCGCCGACCCGAAGCGGGCTCCCGGCCACCGGTCGAATGCGGCCAGCGAGGGCCCCGCCTGCCACGCTCCCGACATGGCGTCGCGCGAGTAGGTGTAGACCTCTCCCTTGCCGCCGTCTCGTCCCGGCGCGCCAATGAGCGCCAAGCCGTCCATCCAGGCCACCGCGCCGCCGTACGTGTCGCCCGGGGCGGCGTCATCCTCCGCCAGGCTCAGCCTGGCCTCCTGCTCCCAGGTGCCGTCGTCCGAGCGGCGATAGATGTAGGCCGCGCCGCGGGTCTGGAGCTCCTGGCTCGCCTGTAGCGCGCCCGAAAGCAGTCGCCCGTCCGCGTAAGCCAGGCCCCAGCCGAAGAACTCGCTCGCGTCGGCCTCCGCCGGCGAGAGCACGGCCTCGTGCACCCACTCGCCGTCCGCCTTGTGGAAGACGTGCACCGCGCCGCGGCGCTCGTTGTGGCCCAGCGCCGAAACGAACAGAAGTCCGTCCGCGACCAGCCCGTAGCGCCCGAACGATGAGCCCACCTCGACCGCTTCGGGCCGCAGGAAGGTCTTGAAGCTCGGCCCGGCCTGGGGGTTCCGTTGGTAGACCCAGACGCCGCCGTGGCTGTCGTCGATGGTGGTGCCGCCGACGATGAACTCGTCCTCGGTCAGCGCCATGAAGCGGCCGAAGAAGTCGCCCCCCTCGTGCTCGGGCGCCATGATCGTCGCGACCCGCGACCACGCGGATCCGTCGCTCGTGAAGACGTAGATCGTGGCCGGTTCATCTTGCACGACCGGCTCCGCAACTGCGACGATCCTTCCGTCCGTGACCGCAGCGGCCCCGAACTGCTGCGCGTCCGCCTCGGCGCCGAATCCGGCGACGACGAACGCCAGCGACATCGCGATGCCTGCTTTGCGCATTCCGTTCCCTCTGTGTGGAATTCTACTTACGGCGCCGCGACATCGGCGCCCACGTTCTCGAAAAACACGACCCCACCCCCGACACCGCCTACGAAGAGATCCAAGTCACCGTCCCCGTCCACGTCCCCGAACGCCGGCGCGGCGTAGGGGGCCAGATCCGTGGGCAACGACGACGCCGTCTCGCGAAAGTCCGGTACTTCCCGGGTGCCCTCGTTGAGAAACAGCACCAGGCCGTCCGACTCGGTACCGACCACCAGATCCAAGTCGCCGTCTCCGTCCACGTCCACCAATGCGGGAGCGGCTCGTCGTCCGACATCCACGCCCAGGTACTCGTCGCTGACAAGCGCGAATCGCGCGCCCGCCGGATCGCCATCGTTGCGATAGTAGTTCAGCGTGCCCGAGGCCTCGCCGATGATCAGATCGAGGTCCCCGTCCGCATCCAGATCCCCCAACGCGGGCACTCCGTTGGCGCCGCGCGTCAGCGTCAGCAAAGGGGCGTCGCTCATGTCGTAGCGCGGCTCGGCGCGCGTGCCTCCGTTCATCAACAGCTCGACGTCCGGGCGCCAGGTTCCGAGCACCGCGTCCAGGTCCCCGTCCGCGTCCAGATCTCCCAGCGCCGGAGCGTTGTGAAAAGCGCCGTCTACCCCGACCGGGCCGCGCAGCCTGAAGGCCGGCGCGAGGGGCGTCCCGACGTTCTCGTAGAGGTAGACGCGCGAGGTATGCAGATCCGTTGGATCGATCTTGTTGGCGAGCAGCAGATCCAGGTCACCGTCGCCGTCCCAGTCGACCACCCGGGGCAGGCTCTCCGTGCCTATGTCGACCTGCGAGATGTAGCGCGTGGAGCGCAGAGCGAAGTCCCCATCGACCTGCTCGAAGAAGTAGAGATTGTCCGCCCCGGTCCGATTGGCGTCGTACGCCCCACCCAGCACCCCCATCACCAGATCGAGGTCGCCGTCGCCGTCCGCGTCTCCGAACGTGGGCGCGTTGTAGCCGCTCGTGAGGACCGGATCGCCCGCCGGAAACGCGACGGGTTCGCCGGTCATGTCGGGGCGCTCGCAGGAGCCCGTGTTCTCTATCAGCAGGAGTCCGGGCTCGAAGAAATCACCCCAGAACAGATCCACGTCGCCGTCCCCGTCGGCGTCCGCCAGCGCCATCGTGTTGGCGCCGTGCATGCTCGGGCCGGTGACGGGCGCGGTATCCGCGGGAGGCGTGTACAGAGGGTTGCCGAACTCCGCTACGATCTCGATGCCCTGGAAGCGATCTTCCACGTGGCGGAACGGAGCCACCGTCTGCCCGATCGCGCCGGTCGCTTCGTAGCGGGTGATGGTGCCCGTCATGCGTCCGATCAGCAGATCGAGCCGCCCGTCACAGTCGATGTCGGCGGCGTTCGGGATGTTCTGTCGGTCGGAGAAGATGGCCCCGCCGCGCGCGTCGCGGATCGTGTCGGCCACGAGCGGGAAGCCGCCCGCGCCGTCGTTGCGGTACAGACGTACGTAGCTGAACGGCTCCTCGGAAAGCAGGTCCGGATCCCCGTCGCCGTCCACGTCCACGAACCTGTACCACTCGCCCACCCGCAGGGGCGGCATCAGCCCCGGCGCCCAGCGATAGCCGCCGTCGACGCGCTCGAAATAGAGCAGCCTGTCCGTGCGCTCCTGGACCACCAGGTCCATGTCGGAGTCGCCATCCAGGTCCACCAACTGCGGCCGGGGCACGTTGAATCCGCCCAGGAACGGAAACGCGTAGGCGGCCCCGTCGGCGTCGAGCACCGGGAACGGGTCGATGCGCGCCCGGAAGGGCGCGGCGTCCGCGGACGGCGGGGCCGCCCGGGGCTGCACCTGACCCGAGGCGCACGCGGTCGCGGCCAGAGAAGCGATCGCCGCAGCCGCGCGGACCGGCCTTCGACGCTGTGGGCGGGCCGGCACGCCCTAGCGCTCCCTGACCAGGACGATGCCGCCCGCCTGTAGCCCGAGCTCGACGCTCGCCACGCGCGCGCGCGCCGGCAGGTCGAACACGTCCAGGGTGCCCGGCGTGGCCCCGATCGCCTCGCTCGATACGAACGCGAAGCGTCCGTCCGGGCTGATCGCGACGCCGTGCGTGAGCGGCTGACTCGTACCCAGCCGCGCCGCCTCCGCGCCGGCCTCCAGGTCGAAGATCGCGACCGCCTGGGCCCCCTTCAGCGACGCGACGAGGGTGCTCCCGTCCGGGGTGATCTCCAGGTTGTAAGGACCGGCTCCGGTGGGGAATCGCCTCACCACGCGCCACTCGCGCACGTCGATCTCCAGGATCTGGCCGAGCTTGTTGCAGGGGACGTACACCAGGCCCTCCCTGGACGCGACGCCCGGGGTGACCCAGGTGGGCCCGCAGTCGCTCCCGCGCGCCTCCTCGATTCCCTCCCCGGCGGCCACTCCCTCCCGCCCGGGCGCCACGCTGAAGCGGCCCGTGACGTCGAACGTGCGGGTGTCTATCTCGGCTATCTGGTCGCTCCCCACGCAGGCGACGTAGTTCTTGGTCCCCGCCGCGTTCACGCGGCTGCCGTGCGGCCGCACGCACGCCACCGGGCGCGCGAGCTCGGTCATGGTGGGGGTATGCACGACGGAGACGGTCGAAGGATCCGGATCCCCGTGCAGGTTGAAGTTGACCACGAACAGGTATTCGCCGTCTGGGGTGATGCCCATGGTGGCCGGGAACATGCCCACTTCGGTGCGACCGACCAGAGTGTCGGCGTCGGCGTCGAACTTCCAGACCGTGCCGAAGGGCTGTCCGTGGGCGATGCTGAGGTACCAGAAGCGCCCGTCGAGCGACGCCTGGAGCCCGTGCGCTCCGTCTATGTCCCCGGGCATGATGCCCACGGGGATATCGCGCGCCACGCGGGCGCCCGTGGCCGCGTCGAACTCGACGGCGGTGACCAGATCCGATGACTCGCTGGCCACGTAGACGGTGTAGCCGATCCGGTCGGCGGGGGCAGGAGCCGACGGAGTAACGGGCGCGCCGGCACAGGCCGTAAGGCCCGCCGAGACGGCGCCGAGCAAGGCGTAACGAAGGCGCTTGGGGTGCATGATCCTGGTGTGCTTCCAATCCGCGCCGGACCGGCGGCCGGGCCGTGCGCACGACGGCCAGCTTCTACCGGCCACGCCGGGAAATGTTGCGGCTGTCGATCCGCGCCGGCCCGGGGCGTCCGCGGCGACCGCGTCCGTCCCTGACAGACACCCCCGCGCGCCCGACCGTTGGGCGCGCCGTTACGCGCCTGGTACAGTCCCCTAGGGAATCGACGCCGGCGGCGGATCGCCCACCGGCGGCCGAGCGCCGCCCGCCCGCGCGAGCCATTTGTTGGCGGCCAGGAACACCGCTATCGCGGCGGCCCACTCGAGCGCCATGAGGCCCGCGCCGAAGGGCGAGATCTGCGGCTCGCCCCGGACCTGCCAGAACCACCAGCCGATCAGGACCAGCGCCTGAACGATCACGAAGTACATAGCGCGCTCCCACCACACCCCGACGTGCACGTCCGAGTCGGCCGTGTTGACCAGCGTCTCGCGGAAGCGCCGCGCGCCGTGTCGGATCACCGCGTAAGCGAAGAAGAGGCCGCTCACCATCAGGCCGACGCCCCACACGAAGTCCTGATTGAGGAAAAATTCCTCGTTGAGCGCCGACGGCACCCCCAGCGCAAAGCCGAACACGACCACGAGCGTCAGCGCCCGCCCCCGCCTCACGCCAGTGTCGACCAGCGTCCGCGTGGCCAGCTCGATCATGGCGATCAGGCTGGTCCACGCCGCGAACATGAGCGCCAGGAAGAAGAGCGTCATGAAGAAGCGGCCGCCGGGCATCTGCTGGAAGAGCTGCGGCACCCAGATGAACGTCAGGCCCTCGTTGGACGCCCCCACGATCTCGGTGGCCGCGTCGGGCATGATCGAGAAGACCGTGCACAGCACCATGATGCCGGCCAGCAGCGACACCGAGTTGTTGCCGAACGCCAGCAGGGCCGAGTTGAGGACCGTGTCCTCCCTGGCCTTCATGTAGATGGCGTACGTGAGCACCAGGCCCCACCCGGCGCCCGTGTCCCAAGCGTTCTGCGTGAGTGCCTGTAGCCAGATGTTGGCGTCGGCCAGCTCCGACCACTCGAAGCCGAACAGGAAATCCAGCCCCCTGGAGGCCCCGGGCAGCGTGAGCGCCTTGACGGCGAGCACCACCACCAGCACGAAAAGCGTTGGGATCAGGATCTTGGCAGCGGACTCGATGCCCTTCACGCCCCTCCAGACGACCCCCGCCGCGAGCGCGAGCGCGAGCGCGTGCACGACCAGGACGCTGGGCGTATACGCGAAGGAATCCCACAGCGCTCCCGGGGCCGCCCCGCTCAACTCCCCGGTGAGGGAGGCCCAGAAGTACCTGATCGTCCAGCCCATGACGACGGCGTAGTAGAACATGATGGCCGTCGCGGTGAACGCGACCCACGCGCCCATCCAAGCGAACTTCGGGCCCAGCAAGCGCACGAACGCGCCCACCGGACCGGCCCGCGTGCCCTTCCCCATGGCGAACTCCACCATGATCAGGGGCACCGACCAGAGCAGCAGGAACGTGACCCAGGCCACCAGGAAGGCGCCCCCTCCGTTGGAGGCGGCGATGCGCGGAAAGCGCCAGATGTTGCCGGTCCCCACGGCCATGCCGAGCATGGCGAGGAGCATCCCCCAGCGGGACGAAAAGGACGCGGTGGGCGTACCGTTTGAAGCCACGAAGCTCTCCACGCTGTCGGAGGTCCCTCGGCAACTCGCCGAAAAGCCCACCGATGGTAGGCGGACCCACCATTTCGCGCCACCAACTTGCTTCGCGATCCGAAGATGGGCCTGTCGACTCCCTGACACATCTCTAACCGAAAGGCCCGGATTCCGGGGAAACTGTAGGGGCGCGGGCCACGTCAGAATGGGTAAGGGCGTTCCGTCCGCGGCTGCATCGGCAGGGGTCGTAGGGTCGGCGGGTGGCAACCAAGAGATGTGAGGGACCGAAATGATCAAGCGAGTCGGTTGGATGATGGTAGTCGCGCTGCTCTCGGGGCAGGCGCTTTCGGCGGAGACCCAGCCCGATCCGGAGCGGGCCGCCAAGTATTACGCGCAGGCCATGGAATACCTCGATCAGAAGGATCGCTGGTACGACGCAGCCGTGTTGCTCAAGAAGGCCGCGAAGGAAATGGACCAGGCCAGCGAGGAGGCGTCCCGCACGCTGCGTTTCGCGGGACACGTGTTCAGCCAGGTGAAGAGCTACTCCAGGGCGCAGTCGGCGCTGGAGGACGCGGGCGAGCTGGCGCTCGCGCGGGGGGACCTGTCGGAGGCCGCGACGTCGTTCGTGGAGGCCGCGCACGTGGCGGTGGCGAGGGGACGCCGCGCGGACGTGGAGGACCTCGTGGACAGGGTGCGCCTGATCACGGCCTCGCCGTTGCTTTCGGAAGCTGAGAAAGGTCGGCTGCGCCACCTTGTGGCGGCCGCCTGAAGGTCCGGGGGGAGCCCGGCACGGGAGCGGGCTCGGCCCCCTCGGACGTCGATCCGAGGGGGCCGTCTTCGTGTCAGCCCAGAGAACTCACCGCGCTGACGTAGAATCCGAACAGCGTGGAGGCGTCTGCCTCCGAGATGTCGCCGCCCAGGACCATGGCCTGCAGCTTGAGCGAGAACGCCTTGAGCTGCAGCAGGGCCTTGTCCTCTCGGCCCCCGTCACGCCGCGCCAACGCGTGCTCGAGTGAGACCAGGAGGGCGTTTGCCCGGCCGGCCGATAGCGCGCCTTCGGCCTGCATGGCCTCCACCGCTTCGATCAGCGCGACGATCGGGTCCGTCGTTTCGCCGCCGCCGCC
>JBDLIA010000056.1 GCA_039715185.1 Gemmatimonadota bacterium | reverse complement strand
GAGCCGCGCGGAGGAGCGCGCCCGCAGGGCCGGCGATCGACAGGAGGACGGCGAAGCGCAGGGTCAGGAAGGCCAGCCGGGTCAGGATGGCCAGCCGGGTCAGGATGGCCAGCCGGGCCAGGCCGGTCAGCAGGGTGAGGGTGGCCAGCCGGGGCAGGGCGCTCCCGGAGGTCGCCAGACCGATCTGGCGCAGGGGGCCGCCGCCGGCGGCCCGGGGGCGATTCCTCCTGGCTTGGCACGCCAGTTCCAGCGCGAGGCCCAGCAGCGGCTGCGTGACGCCGAGGCGCTGCGGCGGCGCCTGCTCGATGAGGGCCGGGAGGAGGAGGCGCGCAACCTGGGCGAGGTCATCGAGGGCCTGCGAGCGCTCGCTTCCGGGGCGCCGTTCGAGGACGTGGATCACGCCGCTCGGCTGCAGGAGGAGATCGCGCTGGGCGCTCGTCGGCTGGAGTGGACGCTGCGCAAGCAGATCCTGGGCGAGGAGGCCGCTCGCTCGCTCATCACGGGTTCCGGCGAGGTCCCGGACGAGTATCGGGACCTGGTGGAAGAGTACTTCCGGGTGCTGTCGGGAGACCGCCGCCGCTAGCCGCGGGAGGGGCCGATCTGGAATCCGCGCAGCTCGGTGGCGGCGGCCACGCGACGAATCGCCAGCACGAAGGCCGCGGTGCGCAAGCTCACGTCCTTTGCCTCCGCCACCTCGCGCACGGTCCGGTAGGCACGCTCCAGGGTCGCGAGCAGTTCCTCATCCACGCGGTCGGCGTCCCACCGAAACTGCTGCAGGTTCTGCACCCACTCGAAGTACGAGACCGTGACCCCGCCCGCGTTGGCCAGGATGTCCGGCACGACCGTGACGCCGCGCTCGGCCAGGATCTCATCCGCGGCGGGGGTCACGGGCGCGTTGGCGCCCTCCACTATCAGCCGGGCGCGCACGGCGCCGGCGTTGCCGGCGTGAATCACGTGTCCCAGCGCCGCGGGCACGAGCACGTCCACGTCGAGCGCCAGCAGGTCGTCGTTGCCGATGGGCTCCACGCCCGGCGTCGCCACTACGCTCCCCGACGCCCGCGCGGCGTCGCCCGCCGCGACCACGTCCAAACCCTTGGGCGCGTAAGCGGCTCCTTCGACGTCGCTGACCGCCACCACGCGAGCCCCCATGTCGGCCAGGAAGCGCGCCGACCAGCTACCGACGTTGCCGAAGCCCTGGATCGCCACGGTAGCCCCATCCAGCTCCAGGCCCGCATCCTTCGCGGCGTGCGCGGTCACGACAGCCACTCCCCGCCCGGTCGCCGACTCGCGCCCCTCCGAGCCCCCCAGCGCGATGGGCTTGCCGGTGACGACGCCCGGGGTGAACCCGTGGAACTTGGAGTACTCGTCCACGATCCACGCCATGACCTGGGCGTTGGTGTTGACGTCGGGCGCGGGGATGTCCTGGTTGGGGCCGATGAACACCTGCAGACGGTCCACGAACGTCCTGGTGATGTTCTCCAGGTCGCGGCGCGTCATTTCGGGCGCGTGCGGATCGCAGGCGATGCCGCCCTTGGCCCCCCCGTACGGCAGGTCCACCACGGCCGTCTTCCAGGTCATCAGCGAGGCCAGCGCGCGCGCCTCGTCCAGGTCCATGTCGGGGTGGTAGCGCAGCCCACCCTTCATCGGTCCCCGGGCCAGGTTGTGCTGGACGCGGTAGCCGCGAAACGTGCGCAGGTCGCCCCGTTCGCAGATCACGGGGATCTCGACCATCACCTCGCGGTATGGGGTCTTGAGCGCGACGCGCATGGCCTCGGACAGACCCAGCAGATCGGCCGCGCGATCGAACTGGAAATTGACCGCTTCGAAGGGCGTGAGCCGCTCGCCCTCGGTGGAAGTGGCTGCAGACTGGCGGGGTTGCCGCATGAGTCGTCTTCCTGAAACGAGTACGGACGCGTCGGGCGGCCGGTTGACCGGATCGGGTCGCTCCGGTAACCTGGCCGACCGCTTCCCGCCGCCGCGCCCCGTGCCTGGGTGCGCGCCGCGGGCCCTACGGAATACCCACGCCGGTCGATGAACCGCAAGACGAAGATACTCTGGCTGCTGCTCCCCGCTATCGTCGCGGCCGACATCGCGACGAAGTGGTGGGCCCAGCAGGCGCTGCAGCGGGGAAGGTCGGTCTTCCTTCTGGAGCGGTGGCTCGGCGACGGCTTGCCGCTTACGCTCACCTACAACACGGGCGCGGCGTTCAGCATCAACGTGGGCGAGGCCTCGCGCTGGTTCTTCCTGGTGGTGTCCATCTTCGCGCTCGGCCTGATCGCGTGGATGTACGCGGAGGCCAAGGAGCGCGACACGCTGCGCCTGGGCGCGCTTGCGCTGGTCGCCGCGGGCGCGATCGGCAACCTGATAGACCGGGTGCGCTGGGACCGCGGGGTCGTTGACTTCATCGGTCCGGTGGACCTCGGCTTCATGCGCTGGCCGATCTTCAACGTGGCCGACTCGGCCGTGACCGTCGGCGCGATTCTGCTCGTGATCTCGCTCTACGCGGAGGATCGCACCCTCAAGAGGGCGGCGGCGGCAGTGCTGGAGGACGACGCAGGCTCGGCCACCGGCGGGGGCGAGCCCGCGCCCGGAGCCGTCGCGGAGGAATCCCTGGAAGGAGGCGGCGCGTGATCGACGCGGGAGACCTGGCCCCGGACTTCGTGCTGCCTTCGGATACCGATGGGGACGTGCGGCTGTCCGACCTGCGCGGCAAGACCGTCGTACTCTACTTCTACCCCAAGGACCTCACTTCCGGGTGTACGACCCAGGCGTGCGACCTGCGCGACAACCTCGGCCGTATCGAGGAGGGCAACGCCGTGGTCCTGGGCGTCAGCCCCGACCCGGTGTCATTGCACGCCAAGTTCCGCGCGAAGCACGACCTGAACTTTCCGCTGCTGGCCGATGAAGACCACGCAGTCGCCGAGGCGTACGGCGTGTGGAAGGAGAAGTCCATGTACGGGCGCAAGTACATGGGCATCGAGCGCAGCACCTTCATCATCGGCCCGGACGGCGTCATCGCCCACGCCTGGCGCAGGGTGAAGCCGAAGGAGCACGCCGAGAGGGTGATCGCGGCGATCTAGGGACTCGGCCGACCAACGCCTACTCCCGCTTTCGCACCCCCAGCCCCGGCTCGTCGTTGAAGCGCAGGCTGCCGTCCGCCTCGAGTCCGGGTCCCGTGAACGGGTCCTCCGCGAGCAAGGCGGCGCCGTCCAGGTCGCAGTAGTCCACCAGCGGCGCGACCTGCACTCCGGCCGCGATCCCCAGAGTGCTCTCAACCATGCACCCCAGCATGACGATCATGTCGTGCGAGCGCGCGACCTCCGCCATGCGCCTCGCCTCGGTCAGCGAGCCGCACTTGGCCAGCTTGATGTTGATCCCATCGACGTTGCCGGCGAGTCGCTCCACGTCGGCCGCGTTCAGGCAGCTCTCGTCGGCGACCAGGGGGACGCTCGACGCGCGGCGGAGGGGCAGCCAACTGTCCTCGTCGTCGGGGTGTAGCGGCTGCTCGATGACCGCCACGCGGTAGGCCTCCAGCATCGGCAGGCGGTCGATGGCGCCCTGGAGGGTCCACGCCGTGTTGGCGTCCACCAGCAGCGTGGCGTCTGGCCTGACATCGCGGATCGCGGCGAGCGACGCCTCGTCCGCGTCCGTCCCGACCTTCACCTTGATCACCGGGTAGCCGGCGGTCTCGGCGGCGCGCTCGCGCATGACGGCCGGCTCGTCCAGGCCGATCGTGTAGCTCGAGCGCGGCGCTGCGGCGGGGTCCAGGCCCCACGTGCGCCAGACCGGCGCGCCCGCGCGCTTGCCGAGCAGGTCGTGGAGGGCCGCGGACAGGCCCGCGCGCGCCATCGGCTGACCGGATAACGCCGCAGCGACAGCCTCCTCGATCGGCCCCGGCGGGATCGCCTCCGGGCCGCCGGCTTCGGCGCCGCCGCGTTCGCGGACCGCGGCCTCGACGACCAACCCCTCCACCTGCCGCAGGGCCGCGTGCGCGGTCTCCGCCGTCTCCCCGTAGTACGGCGTCGAGGTGGGCGCCTCGCCCCACCCCTGCACGCCGTCGCCGTCGATCAGCCGCACCCACACCGTGCGGCGCGTGGGCGGCGCCTGCATGCGGGCGATGTGGAAGGCGTGGCGGGTGCTGAGTTCCAGCGTTTCCAGCTCTATGCGCATGGGTTCGAATTCCGTGTCGATCCACCGGACATTACGGGTTGCGCCTTCCGCTAGCTTGGGGCGCCTTGTCCCAAACCTCCGCAATGTGAGGGCCGTGTCCGCAAAGTCCAACGCGCCGCCGCTGGCCGGGGTCCTGGCCGCGTTCGCGGCGGTCTACCTCATCTGGGGCAGCACGTACCTGGCGATCCGCTTCGCGATCGAGACGCTGCCCGGCTTCCTCATGGCGGGCGTCCGGTTCAGCATCGCGGGCGCGCTTCTGTTCGCCTGGACGCAGGCGCGTGGCGCAGCGCGGCCCACGGGCGCGCAGTGGAAGACCGCGGCGGTCATGGGTGCGCTGATGCTGCTCGGGGGCAACGGCGGCGTGGTATGGGCCACCGAGAAGGTCCCGTCGGGCATCGTGGCGCTCCTGGTCGCCACCGTGCCCCTCTGGATGGTGCTGCTGGACTGGGCGTACGGGACCGGCCCGCGGCCCAGCGCGCGCGTGGTGCTGGGCCTCGCGCTCGGGTTCGCCGGCGCGGTGCTGCTGGTGGGCCCGGACGCCGTCGGCGCCGCCGACCTGGTGGACCCGGTGCGCGGCCTGGTGGCGCTGGGCGCGAGCGTGTCCTGGGCCGCAGGGTCCATATACGCCAGGCGAGCGCCGCAGCCCAAGTCACCCCTGGTGGCCACCGCTGGGCAGATGATGCTCGGCGGGCTGTTCCTGCTGCTGCTGGGGCTCGGCACGGGCGAAGCGGCGGAGGTGAACCCCGCGGGCTTCTCCACGCTGTCGGTGGCGTCGCTGGGCTACCTGATCGTGTTCGGCGCGATCGTCGGCTACAGCGCATACGTCTGGCTGCTGCGTGTGTCCACCGCCGCGAGGGTGTCGACGTACGCTTACGTGAACCCGGTTGTGGCGGTGTTCCTGGGCTGGCTGCTGGCGAGCGAGCCGGTTACGCCGCGCGTGCTGCTCGCGGCGGCGATCATCGTGGCCGGTGTGGCGGTCATCACTAGCGAGCGCACGCGACCGACCAGGTAAGAGGCAGCCGCTCGCTCAGATCTCGCAGGCCATGTCCTGCCCGCAGCACATGGGCGACTTGATCTTGCCGTGCCCCTCCGGGCACTTGGAAACCGCGACCTCGGCGCCGGCCGCCGTGGTGATGACGTCGTGCTCGAGCTCCCGGCCGCAGGTGGCGCAGGTCATGTTCACGCCCATGCCGCATACGTCGCAGGTATAGGTGGCCATCCGCTTTTCTCTCCGTCGTAAGTCGTTCTTCGATTCGTAGTCGCGGGCCAGGCGGGGCCCGGTCGCTCCAAGCCTCGCTCGAGAGCGCCTAAAGCCTACACCGCCAGCGGTGCGGGTTCCAGGGCTTCGAGGGCGCGCCGCACGTGCACCGGCACCATCGCGCGGCGCCAGTCCGGATCCACGATGATGTTGGTCAGCGGGTGGCACTGCGCGAAAGCGCGCTCGGCCACCGCGTCCATCACGTCGTCGTCCAGCTCGTTGCCCACAGCGACCTTGTCGATCCCCGACAGCGCGCGCTGCCGCGCACCCAGCGCGCTCACGACGACGCGCAGATCCTCGACCGTGCCGTCCTCGGCGAACTCGCCCGCGGCGGCCACGCTCAGCAGCGGGAAGTCGATCGAGTTGCGCTGGCGCAGCTTGCGGTAGGCCATGCGCGTACGCGCGCCCGGTAGCGCGACGCGCACCTCGACCACCAGCTCGCCGGGCTCGCGCACGGTATTGGTGATGCCGTCCGCGATGAAGAAGTCGTCGATCGCCACGACGCGCTCCCCGCCGGCCGAGCGGAGTAGGACCGACGCCCCGAGCGTGGCGAGCACGGGTGGCGTGTCCGCCGACTGCGCCGCCACGCACTTCTTGCCGGTCTTCGTGACGTGGCACTCGTCGCCGTCCTTCTTGAGGCAGTAGCCCAGCGCGGTGCGCCAGAATTGGGTCTGGTTGTAGTAGGTGCAGCGGGTGTCCAGGCAGACGTTGCCGCCGATCGTACCGGCGTTGCGCAACTGCGGTCCGGCCACCTGCCCGGCGGCCTCGGCCAGCGACGGCAGCCAGCCGCGCACGTCGGCGTGCGCCGCGATCGCGGCCAGCGTTTCCCCCGCGCCGATGCGCAGGTAGGGCCCGCCCCCTGCCACGACCTCGATCCCCCTCATCGCGTCGATGCCCTTCAGCGCGACCAGATGCCCTGGCGTGAACAGCTTGTGCTTCATGTTCGGGACGAGGTCGGTGCCGCCGGCGATGGGCATGGCGTCGCCCGCGTGCTCGGCGAGCAGCGCGAGCGCCGCGTCGAGCTCGCGGGGGCGATGGTATCGGTAGGGCGGGAGCCGGAGCATCGCGCCTCGGTCAGTCGAGCCAGGTGGTTTTGGAGGCCGCGTCGGCGCGCGGCTTGGGATCGGGAGTATCGGCCGGCTCTCCGACGTACACCAGAGCGCACAGCCGCTCCCCCGGCTCCGCGCCGACGATCTTCTGAACACCCCAGTCTTCGAGCACCGCGCCGGTGCGAATGTGGGTGCCGAGACCCGTGGCCGTTGCCGCCAGCGCCAGGTTCTGGATGGCCATCCACACCGCCGCGAAGTCCTCCTCGCAGACGTGCGGGTCCTCGTCCACCGAGGAGAGGACGGCGACCACGGCCGGTACCCCCAACGTGGCGGCGATCACCTTCTCCTCGACCGCGGCGCGGACGGTGTCGGCAGCGGCCGCCCGGGCCTTCAACTCACCGCGCCGCCGCGCGTAGGCAACGCGAGCCCGGGGCCCCAGAAGCACGAACCTCCACGGCTGCGTCATGCGATGATTCGGCGCCATGATCGCCGCCCCGATCAGGCGCGCGAGCTCATCCCGCCCGACCTCGCGGTCGCTGAAGCGCTTGATGGAGCGGCGCTGACCGATGGCTTCGAAGAGGTCCATGGCGGGTGAGCGCTCGCGTCAGCCGCTCGGTTCCAGCAGCGCCGCGAGCTCGGCGCTGGCCTGCGCTGTCAGCTCGGTCTGGAAGCCGGGTTCGGGCCGGTCGCGGAGTGACAGGAAGTGGGTGTAGTACCGACGCGCGGTGTCGACGTCACCCCGCCGCGCCGCGAAGCGGGCGTGGGCCAGCACCGTTCCCGCGAACGCGGGCCCCGCATGCATCCGTTCGGCAGCCCGTCCCGCGCGCTCGTAGTCGCCCAACGTCTCGAACTCGAGCATGAGCACGAAGTTGGCCAGCGTGGTGAATCCGTCGGGAAGCGATCCGTTCAAGGCGAGCGAATCAAGGCGTTCGGCGGTCCGCTCGAGCGCGGCGGTGGTCCCGCTCTCGCGCAACAGCAGGACGTCCAGAGAGAGCAGACACAGTTCGGGAGCGCTTTCATCGGGTCCGGCTTCGGTTTCGAGAGCCGCGAACGCCGCCTCCAGCTCCTCGCTGGTCGCCTCCGCCCGCTCGGCCTGGCCCGAGGACGCCCACCACAGCGCCGCCAAGCAGCGCAGAAGAAGCGTGAACTCAGGAGCCTGTTCGGGAGGGACGCTGGCCACGAACGCTTCCAGGGCCTCCGCGGCCGCGTCGCCGCGAGCTGGGGCGACGGTTCCCACGGTCGCGTAGAACATGTCAGCCCCACCGCGAAACGCGGGTGGTACGGACCCGAGCAGGCGCTCTCGTCCCTCGGCCGGCCGGGCCCTGGCCACGTAGTATTCGTAGAGACCGAAGGGGTCTATGGCGCGGATTACAGACTCCTCGAGCCCGGCGACGGCGCGATCGGCCTCATTCAGACCCGTCCCGGTTCGCAAGACATGGAACGCAATCTGGAAGGCCTCGACCGGCCGAAAGTCGTCGAATCGCGCCTCCAGCGCGGCGAGCCACGCGGTGTCGCCCAACGCGATCGCGGCGATCCACTCGAGCCCCAGCGCGGAGCGATCCGCGTCGACGCGCTCGGCGAAGTAGACGTCCGCCAGCTCACGCGTCCGCGTCCGGTCACCGCTCTCCGCCGCGAGTTGCAGCAGATGGTTCATGGCGGGGGCGAAAGCGGGCTCGAGATCGAGGGCGCGCTCGAACATGCGCGCGGCCTCGTCGCGGGCGTCGGCGACGCCCAGCTCGCCCCCCCAATGGTAGTAGCGATCGCCCAGGTAGTACCACGCCTCCGGGTAGCGCGGCCACCGCTCGACGATGTCGCGCGCTGACTGCAGCTGCTCCACGGGCAGCCGGAGCTCGGGCCACTCCGGCCCGACCAGCGCCTCCACCAGAGCCCTGTCCGGCGGCGGCAGGAACTCGCGACCCTGCCACGCGACGCGCAAGCCGAGCTCGTACTCGGGGCCCTGACCCTCCCAGCCCCTGGCCCAGTAGAGCATGAGACCCGCGAGGGCGAAGGCGGTATCGGCCTCGAGAGAGCGGGCGAAAGCCTCGGAGGCGGCGAGAAACTCGCCTCCCCGATACGCCCGCATTCCGTCGAGCCAGGCGCGCACAGCCGGCATAGTGGTGCTCGAGAGGGCGGCCACTCGCGCGGGGTCGAATCCCGCCCATTCCGCGAGGAGTTCGCGGGCCAGGGCGTCCACCAGCGCCGGCAGGCTGTCCTGCGGACCGTCGACCTGGGCCCGCACCTCGGACTCCTCGCTCGCGTCCACCAACGTGGCGGTGATCGTCAGCCGCTGCCCGACGCCTACGACTTCACCCATGAGCAGGTTGCCCGCGCCGAGTTGGCGGGCCAGTGCCAACGCCTCATCTCGGGGCAGGCCGACGCCGCCGTCGGCGCGACGAGCCCTCAAGCCCGCCAGCACGGTCCTGGAGTCGAGCGCTCGCGGCCCCCCTTCTCCCGTGAGCTGCGCGGCGAGCAGGTCCAGCATGCCCTCCGAGAGGAATTCGATGTCCTGGCCCGTAGCGCGGAAAGGCAGCACGACGACGGCGTTCCGGTCTACCTCCGGGCGCGCGTCGCCGGCCGCCACGCCGAGGACCATGCTGACCGCGGTCGCGATCCCCAGCAGCGTGAATCCGCCCATGCCGCCCAGGACCGCGTTGCGCCAGGTGAAGAGTCCCGCCCGGCCTTCGGGGCTCCGCGGCGCTGCCGCGTCGGCCGCTACGGCGTCTGCGGTCGGAGTCGCTCCGGGGTCCGGCGAAGCGGCGTCGCCCGCGGTGGCGCGGCCGGCGACCGCCCGCCGGCTGGCCCCCACGCCCTCCTGCACGAACGCCGTCGCCAGCACGATCGGCAGGCCGATGACCAGCAGAATCAGCGCGAACGAGGGCACCCAGTCGGGCAGGCCCGCCGCCTCGCCGATCTCCCCGACGGCCTCGAACGCCATCCAGGAGCCGGCCAGGTAGATCGCCAGCACCTGCCACAGGGAACGGCGGTGGATCTCGTGGATGAGTCGCTTGAATCCGGTCATCGTCAGGTACTCGCCTCCGCTCCGCCGCGGGTCACGCCGGCAGGCGCCGCCTCCGGCGCCCTCCCCTCCCTGCACGCCTCCCAACGCGCCCGCGCCCCGTCACCTTCGTCCCGCAGCGCCGCCCACACCCGCGGCGGGCTGAACGGCATTTCATCCATGCGTACGCCGACCGCATCGAAGATGGCGTTGGCGATCGCCGGGATGGAGGGGTGCAGCGGGCCCTCGCCCGCCTCCTTGGCTCCGTAGGGGCCGTCCGGGTCGACGCTCTCCACGATCAGCGATTCGAACTCGGGGGTGTCCAGCGAGGTCGGGATGCGGTAATCCAGCAGCGATGGCGCGTCGTGCAACCCCGCCTTCCCCTCGTCGGCTCCCTTGAAGACCTGCTCCTCCATGATCGCCTCGGCGGCGCCCATGTAGGCCGAGCCCTCCATCTGGCCGGCCACCAGAACGGGGTTCAACGCGCGGCCGCAGTCGTGCGCGATCCAGATCTTCTCCACGTCAACCACGCCGGTCTCGGGGTCGACCGATACCTCGGCCACGTGCGCGGTGAACGAGTACGCGGGCGACGCGCCTATCGTCCCTCCCCGGTAGTCTCCGTGCACGCCCTGCTTGGGGGTGTTGTAGTGGCCCACCGAGCCCAGCGTGCCGAAGCGCGCCTCGCCCAGGTTGAAGGCTTCGGCGATCGGCATCTTGCGCTCCGTGTCACGCACGTCGAACGCCCACCCCCCGGCCAGCGCGACGCGTTTCCGCGGAAACGCGGGGCCCTCGCCCTCCCGGGTGTGGTCGGACTCGCCGCTCCAGCCCTCGCTCCACGCCTCGGCCACCGCCTGCACGACGCGCTCCCGGATCGCCCGAGCCGCCTGCACGCACGCGTTGCCCACCATGAACGTCTCGCGCGAGGAGTACGCCCCCAGATCGACCGGGACGAGGTCGGTGTCCGCCGACACGACGCGCACGTAGGAGATGGGCACGCCCAGCTCTTCGGCGACCACGTACGCCACCATGCTGTCGCTGCCCTGACCGATCTCCGACGCCCCGCTGAACACCGTTACGCGGCCGGAGCGCTCCACCTGCACCGACACCGCGGCCTGCGGCATGTCGTTGGGGTAGATCGGGTAGTTGGTGCCCGAGATGTAGCAGGAACCCGCCACGCCCACGCCGCGGCCGTACTCCATGCGCCTCCACCTCGCGCTCCAGTCGGAGGCGCGCTCCACCTCCGCCAGGCAGTCCAGAAAGCCGTTCGACTGGATGCGCAGCTCGTTCACGGTGCGCGTGTTGGCGCCCAGGAAGTTGCGCCGGCGCAGCTCGATCGGATCGATCCCCAGGGTTTCCGAGAGCTTGTCGAGCTGCACCTCGAAGGCGAACCGCGGCTGCACCGAGCCGTGCCCGCGCTTGGGTCCACACGGCGGCTTGTTGGTGTAGACGCGGGTCGAGTCGAACCGGTAAGCCGGGAAGTCATAGGGCGGCGGCAGGAGCTGCCCGGAATAGTAGGTCGTCACCAGGCCGAACGACGCGTAGGCGCCGCCGTCGATCAGCGTCTCGTTGTCGACCGCCTGGAGCTTGCCGTCGGCGCTCGCGCCCAGGCGGAAGCGCATGCGCATGGGGTGGCGGCCGCGGTGCGCGTAGAACACCTCCTCGCGGGTGTACAGGATCTTCACCGGGCGGCCCGTGATCTGCGACAGCTTGGCGACGCAGAACTCGAGGTCGAAGGGCTCGGATTTGCCGCCGAACGCGCCCCCCACCGCGGGCTGCACGACGCGCACGCGCGCCACGTCCAGCTCCAGCACGCGCGCGAGCTCGCGGTGCAGGTAGTGCGGCACCTGGGTGGCGGACCACACCGTCAGCTTGCCCGCCGGGTCGAAGTAGCCGATGGCGCAGTGCGGCTCGATGGGCGTATGCGTGGTGCCCTCGAAGTGGTAGTCGCCTTCGACGACCACCTCGGCGCCGTCCATGAGGTCGTCCACGTCGCCGAATTCCAGCCGGACGGTCTTCGTGATGTTGCCGTTGTGCCCCGGCTTCTTGGCGGCGTGGATGGGCTCCTTGTCGCCCGGCTCGAGCGCTTCCCGAGGGTCGAAGAACGGCTCCAGCGGCTCGTAAGCGATGTCGATCAACTCGAGCGCGGCGTTGGCGGTATCCTCGTCGTCGGCCGCCACCGCGGCCACGGCGTCGCCGATGAAGCGAACGCGGTCCACGCACAGCGCCGTTTCGTCGCGCGTCCACGGAATCACGCAGTAGGGCGTAGGCATGTCGGCGCCCGTGATCACGGCGTGCACGCCCGGGAGCGCCAGCGCCCGCGACGCGTCGATCGACGAGATGCGCGCGTGCGCCTCGGTGGACCGCAGGATCTTGGCGTGCAGCATGGCCGGAAGCGCGATGTCGTCCGTGTAGACCTTGCGGCCCGTGGCCTTGTCCAGGCCGTCTACCGTGCCGTGGCCACGCCCGATGACGGCGAACTCGCGCTCGATGATGGCGCGCAGCTCTTCCTCGGTCGCGGCGTCGCGAGCCTGGCGAGGCCTGAGTTCCTCTGGTCTCAAAAGGGCAGTCTCCGGTGCCGGCGGCGCGTTCCACGGTTAGTCTACGTGGACGGACAACGCGCTGCTACCGTGAAGATCGAGGCGTTCATGAGCCAAGCTCCCACAACCTTGCTCGAGGAAGCGCTGGAGGCGTGGGCGTACACCCGCAGCGGCGTCCTGGACGAGGCCGAGAACATCCCCGACGACGGCTACGACTGGCGACCCCACCCCGAGGCCAAGAGCGTGCGTGAGCTGCTGCTCCACGTCACCGAGGCGGGACTGATGATGGCCGGCGAGTTGGGACGCCCCGACGGCGACTTCAAGAGGCTTGCTTTCCAGCAGCTCATCGCCGAGCACGCGGCCGGCCTGCCGGTCGATGCGGGCCCGACGGCGTTGCGGAAGCTGCTTCAAGAGACGCTGGAGGACGGCCTGGGCAAGCTCCGCGCCGCGGGCGAGGTGGGAATACTCCAGACCGTCCGTCGCTTCGACGGCCAGTACGGCACCCGCCTGGCGTGGCTGCATCACGGCATCTCCCACGAGGAGTACCACCGGGGCCAACTGGCCACCTACGCCCGCTCGATGGGTCTCGTGCCCGCGCTGACTAAGCTGATCCACGGCGCCTGAGGGTGCCGCGACGGCGGGTTGGCCCGTGGCGCCAGCCGGCCTAGCGTAGTTCCAGCAGGCCTGCGCGGTACGCTCGGCCCAGCGGCACGCTGGCGCCGCCGTCCAGCCAGATCAACAGACGGCCGTTCCGATCGGGCCGGATTTCCTCGACTCGATCGAGGTTGACGATGGCGGAGCGGTGTGTGCGCACGAAGCGGTCGGGGTCGAGCCGGCGCTCCAGGTCCTTCATCGTCATGCGCGCGAGGTACCCGCCGCCGGCGACGTGCAGGCGCACGTAGTTACGCGCGGCTTCGAACCAGTCCACGTCGTCCACCCGCACCAGCCTGAAGCGCTTGCCGATGCGCACCGGGATGCGACGCAGGGAAGCGCCGCGGCCCCCGGCGTGCCCGTCGGCGTCCGGGTGACCGAGCATACGCAGGAGATCCTCGTTGCGGCCCTCGGCGGCCCGGCGCTGCAGGTCCGTGCGCACGCGGTCCAGCGTCGCCCGGAACCGGTCATCGGTGTAGGGCTTCAACAGATAGTCGAGCGCGTGGGTGTCGAAGGCCCGGAGCGCATGCTGGTCGTAGGCGGTGAGGAAGACGACCACCGGCGGTATGTCCTCCGGCTCCAACGCCGCGAGCACCTCGAAGCCGTCCAGCCCGGGCATCTGGATGTCGAGGAAGAGGACGTCGGGCTCGAGAGACCGGATCGACTTCACCGCGCTGTCCCCGTCTCCCGCCTCGCCGACGACCGCGAAGTCGGGTTCGGTCTCCAGGCGCAGCCGCACGCCCTCGCGGGCCGGCGGCTCGTCGTCCACGAGCAGCACCCGGATCGGCTCGCCCGCGCCCTCCGCGGGGGCGCTCGACGCTCGCTTCACCGGATCTCCTCGGTCGTCGCCGCGCTGAACGGCAGGGACACTCGCACCGCCATGCCGCCCCCGGGACGGCCGGTCAGCTCCAGAGCCTGATCGTCGCCGTACAGTTGCCTCATACGCTCCCTCGTGGCGCTGAGTCCGATGCCGTGCCCCTCGGTGGATCGCTCGGCCGCGGGGCCCGGGCCTTCGTCGGTCACCTCGATCTCCAACCTGCCGTTCGCCCGGAACGCGCGCACGCCGACCCGCCCTCCCCCCGGGCGCGCTTCGACGCCGTGTTTGACGGCGTTCTCGACCAGCGGCTGCAGGAGGAAAGGCGGCACCAGCGCCGCGGCGGCGTCGGCGTCCACCGACCGCTCCACGGTCAGCCGATCCGGGAAGCGCGCCTCCTGTATCGCCAGGTAGTCGTCCAGCAGCTCGAGCTCGCGGCGCAGCGGAATCTCGCGCTCCGAGGCGTCGTCCAGGGATGCCCTCAGCAGCCCACCGAGGCGCCCCAGCGCCTCGGACACGGCCGGATCGCCGCCGCGCAGGGACATGGTCGAGATGGCGTTCAACGTGTTGAACAGGAAATGCGGATTCAGTTGGGCGCGCAGAGCGTCGAGGCGCGCCTCGGTCAGGCTCGCCCGCAGCTCGGCCTCAGCGCGCGCTCTCTCGGCGACCTCACGGCGGAAGCGCAGCGCGTAGTAGCCGCCGACGATGGCGCCGTAGACCAGCAGGTCCAGCGCCAGGTAGAACGAGAGCTGAAAACGCACCGCGCCCGCCACGCTCAGGTCGGGCTCAGCGAGGGTCTGCAGCAGCGCCGATCCGCCCAGGTGTGCCGCAGCGAACGCGAACGCGCCCAGGGCGTGCATGAGCGCGGCGCCGGGGCGCACGCCGCGCTGGGGCGGGGGCCTGAACAGAGGCAGCCGGCGGGCGAACCAGGCGACCACCGGCACCAGCGCCGCGAGCAGCAGCCAGGTCAGCAGGATGGGGATGTACTGCACCGCCACGAGAGGCTGGCCGATCCCGACCTGCCACCAGCCGATCAACGCCGCCTCCAGCACTCCCAGGGCGAGGGCACCCACCAGAACGGGGATGAGTGGGAGACGTCCCCCCTCGCTCGTCCCCGCGGAAGGGCGCCGGTCCCCGGCGGATGTCGTTGGTCCCTCGGCTCGCAACAATACCCCCGACTTGGCGTTCAACGTCCTCGTGCAGCGTGCCTCTTCGCCGCCCTGAAGATACCACATGTACAGGCCATACGGAGGCATCCGTGCCGATTCGGAAACTGTCGCGGGCGCTCGGGTGGACGCTTCTGCTGGGAGCCGCCGCGCCGCCGCCCGCTCGCGTGGGACCGACCTACGACTCCGCGGACACGCGCGCGCTGGTGGAGGCCATGGTCGAGGCGCACGGGGGTATGGACGCTTGGCGAGCCGCGGCCGTGGATACGCTGGCGGCGGTTAGCTGAGGGCCGGCTAGCGGCGCTCGATCGGGTCGACCCCTGCGCGCCGCAGAATCGCCTCTAAGCGGGGGTCACCGCGGAGCGGGTCGAGCGCGGGCTCGACCCCCCAGAAGCGGCGAAAAGGGTCGGTTTCGGCCACCGCGTCCAGCCGCGCGAAGGCCGCCTCGACGTCGCCCGCGCGTGCCAGGACCCCAGCGGTCTGGGCGCCCGAGGTCAGCCAGGTCGCGCCCGGTCCCAGCCGCTCCAGCCAGAATCTGCGCGCGCGCCAGTAACCGGGCGGGCCACCCTCGGCGAGAGCGGCCAGCAGGTCGGCCTCGAGCTGCTCGCCCACCTGCTCGGGTTGCCGCTTGAGCACGACGGTGCGCCGGGCCGCGGTGGCCGCCCCATCGAGGTCTCCCGACAACTCGAGCGCGACCCAGATCAACTCCCACGTGAGCTCGTAGTCGGGGTCCAGCACGCGAGCAGCGTCGAGGGCCTCGAGCGCGGGCTCGAACCGTCCGGCCATGTAGTCGGGCCAGCCGATCTCGGCGGCGATCACGAGCGAGCGCGGATCGAAGCGGGCCGCTTCCAGCATGGACGCCCTGGCCTCCTCGAAGCGGCCCCTGGTCATCAGCCAGATGGCGTACCAATGGTGACCGGTGGCGTATCCCGGGCTCAGCGAGAGCCCACGGAGGAAGCCCGCTTCGACCTCCGCCGCGGGGCGCGCGCCTATCTGCATCATGGCGCGCGCGATGTGTGGGCCCGCCAGGCCCGGATCCAACTCCGACGCGCGGTCCGCCGCCTCCAGCCCCAGTGCGAACGACTCTGCCTCGGAAACGCGCGCGTAGGAAGCCACGATCACGTACGCGTCGGCCAGGCCCGCCCACGCGTCGGAGTAGGTCGAGTCCAGCTCCAGCGCCCGCTTGAAGTGGTCTATGGACGTGGCCACGTCTGGCCCGGTGCGCCGATTCCACGCCGCGCGCCCGCGCAGGTAGAAATCGTGCGCGTCGCCGCTGGCGGTCGGGCTGCGGGCCATGCGCGCCGTCTGATCGGCGGACACGCGCACGTCCAGCGCCGCGGCGACCTCCTGGGCGACCTCGGACTGGATGGCGAAGACGTCGGTCAGGTCCCGGTCGTAGCCCTCCGACCAGACCGACGCGCCGCTGACCGGATCGACCAGCGTGGCACGCACGCGCACGCGGTCACCCGAGCGCTGCACGTTGCCCTCGAGCACGTGTGCTACGCCCAGTTCCCGGGCTACCTCGGCGGGAGTGGCCCCCTTGAATGGCATCACCGACGATCGCGCGATCACCAGCAGGCCGTCGAGGCTGGCCAGATGCGCGATGATCTCCTCTGTCATGCCTTCCCCGAAGAACTCGACCTCGGGGTCGCCGCTGAGATTTCGGAAGGGCATCACGGCGATGCCCTCAAGATCATCAGCCCCGGTTGCCCCGGCGACGGCATTGCCGACGTCTGGTCGAGGCGTCGCTTCGTCGCCCGGCCCAATGATCGCCACGCCGACCGCGGCGATGACCAGCAACGCCACGAGCATGCCCAGCTCGACCGCGTTCGCTCCCTGCTGCCCCATTTCGCCGTGGAACCAGGCCAGCACGAGCGCCGCCAGGAACCCTACCGCAGCTATCACCGTCAGCGCCCGGACCACGAACGGCGGCCACGCGAACGTCGCCCCGAGGAAGTCGGCGATCTCCAGGATGAGCCAGGCGCCGGCCACGTAGACCGCACCCCACTGGACGATCTTGCGCTGGCGCAGGCGCGAGAAGAAGGATGTCGAGTCGGTCATTACGATGAAATCACCGACGTTGACCTATTTCCGTACCTGATATATGGTTTTCCATATGAAGACCACTCTTGTGATCGATGACGGCGTCATGCGCCGGCTCAAGGCCGAGGCGGCGCGCCGGAAGCGGACCATGTCCCAGTTGGTCGAGTCCGCGCTGCGCAGGTTCCTCGATTCCATCGATGCGCCTCCGCTGGACGAGTTGCCGGCGCTGCCATCCTTCGCGAGCGGCGGGGCGTTCGTGGACGTCTCCAACCGCGAGGCGCTCTACTCCACGATGGAAGAGCGCTGAGTGTTCGTCGTCGACACGAACATCCTCATCTACGCCGCGGACCGGGATTCCGAGCCGCACGAGCGCTGTCGCTCCCTGGTCGAGGCCTGGCGCGCCCAGGCGTCTGCCTGGTACCTGACCTGGGGCATCGCCTACGAGTTCATGCGGGTGACCACGCACCCCAGGGTGTTCCGCGCTCCCTGGTCGGTGGCCGACGCCTGGAGCTTCCTGGGCGCGCTGCTGCGTTCCCCCTCGCTGGGGGTGCTGATCCCGACCGACCGCCACGGCTCGGTACTCGGCGAAGTGATCGACGAGATGCCTTCCCTGCGCGGCAATCTCGTCCACGACGCTCGAACGGCGGTGCTGATGCGCGAGCACGGCGTGCGCACGGTCTACACGCGCGACGCGGACTTCCATCGATTCGGGTTCCTCGAGGTGGTGGACCCGACTGCTTAGGGGCACGCTCAAGGGATGCCCCCTTCGCGGACCAGCGCCTGGAAGCGGGGGTTGCCGCGCAGCCCATCCCACTCCGGCTCGGCGCGCAGGCTGGCGCGCGAGACGATCAGGCCCATGGGCTTGCGCATCAGGTCCTCGAGCAGGGCGATGGCCTCGGCCTCGTTGCCCAGGCGGGCGTGCACGCGGGCCAGGTCGTCGAGCCGCTGGCCGCCGCGCCAGGCCTCGCGCTCGTAGGGCATGAGCTCAAGGCCGCGCTCGGCGGTCTCGACGGCCTCTTCGGCGCGGCCCAGGCCCGCGTAGGCGCGACCGAGGGCGCTCCAGGCGCGCTCATCTCCGGGATTGTCTTCGAGCCACACCTCCAGACGCCTGACCGCGGCCCCGTACCGAACCCGGGCCGAATCGGCACGGCCGGCGAAGCGAAACGCGTCGGCCGCCACCAGGTCCGCAGGCAGGAACTGAGTCTGCGCGTCGAGCTGTACCCACGGCCTGTCGGCAGCCCCCAGAGCGTTGACGACGCCGTCGAAGTCCCTGTCCCAGAGAGCGTGCAACGCGGCGGCGGCTACCGCCTGGGATTCCGCGGCACCGGGATCGACGAGATACTCGGTCGCGAACTCGCGGTCCCCGCCGAACAGCCCGACGGCCACGTAGAAGGCCCTGAGCTCGGGGTTCAGCATCCCGATGTTCCTGAACGACTCCAGTCTAGCCCGCGCCTCGGGGAAGCGTCGGGCCAGCGCCAACGTGAGGGCGTGGTCGCCGAGAGCCTGCAGGTTGCGCGGATCCAGCCCGGCCGCTTCGCGGAATCGGTCGACCGCCTCGTCCATCCTGCCCTGCCGGCGCCGCACCGCGGCGAGCCCCATGACCGCGCGCGAGTTGCTCGGCTCGGTCTCCAGCGCCCGCTCGAACGCCACAACCGCGCGCTCGTAGTTGAGGTGGCCGTGGTATTCGTAGTTGCCGCGCGCCACGAGCACGTCGGCGTCCGCGAGCGCCAGCCGCTCGGCGACCTCCAGCGCGGCGCGCGCGGCCTCGAGGCGGGCGGGAGACCGGTCCTGGGGCCGCTCCTGCTGGAAATAGATGGCGGCGTGGATCACGCTCTCCAGCGCCCACGCCTCTGCGAAGTTCGGGTCCCGCGCGGTCGCCATTCGGGCCAGCGCTATCGCACCCTCCATCCCTTCCGAGAGCCCGAAGCCAATGTAGTGTTCGAGCGCCTCCGCGTAGCGCCTGAATGCCTCCTCATCGTCGGTCGTGGCCCGCGCCAGGTTCTCCCTGTCTTCGGGGGTCAGTTCGACCCGCAGCGCGCGCGCGACCTCCTCGGCGATCTCGCTCTGGATGGCGAACAGGTTCTGGATGCTCCACGGACGATCGAAGGTCTCCGACCACAGGTGCTCGTCTCTCGCGGCGTCGATGAGCTGGACGTTGATGCGCACCGCGTCGCCGGCCCGCTGCACGCCCCCCTCGATGATCGCGCCGACGCCCAGCTCGGCGGCGATATCCGGAATCGACTTGGTGGTCCCCCGGTACTCCTCGACCGAGGTGCGCGAAATCACGCGCAGCCCGTCCAGGGTCGAGAGGCGAGTGAGGAGGTCGTCGTGCACGCCGAGCGCGAGCGACGCGCTCTCCTGGTCGCTCTCGTTGGCATTGCGGAAGGGCAGCACGGCGATGCGCTGGGGGTCGAGGATGCCCGCGGCGGCTGCGCGCGGCGCTGTCCGGTCGCCGCCTTCCCCACCCCGCCGCACCAGCGTGATGCCGAGCCCCGCGATCACCAACAGCACCGCCAGGATCGTCAGCTCCAGGCCGGTGGCGCGCTGGCGGCCGCGCTCGCCGTGGTACCACGCCAGCACGAGGGTCGACACGAAGCCGATGATCAGGAGCACGTCCAGCACGCGCACGAGCACGCCGGGCCAGCCCCAGGAATCCGCGACGCCGGTCACGACCTCGCGGATCACCCACGCGCCCGCCAGGTACGCGAACGCCCACTGGACGAGCTTGCGCTCCTTCAGTCGGGTCCAGAGGGACGCCTCAGCCATTGTCGGCAAGCGTCCGGAAGCGCGGGTCGTCGCGGATCGGGTCCCAGATGGGGTCGACGCGCAACGTGGCGGGCGTGTGCCAGACGCCGCCCTCCAAGATGTCGGCCAGGATGTCCACGGCCCCATCGACGTCGCCCGCGAGCGCGTGCACTGCAGCCTGGTGGTACCTGACGTCGGGCAGGGTGAAGGCGTCGCCGGCGGCCTCCAGGGCGGCTACCGCGCGGTCGGCGTCGCGGATCGCCTGAGCCGCCTCCCCGCTGCGCGCACGGACGAGCGCGGAGGCCACCGGCAAAGACCCCTGGTAGGCCCAGATCTTGTCATACGATGCGTCCGCCTCGATCCACGCCCGCAGGGAGTCTCTTCGGGCGGCCTCCTCGGGAGCCAGGTCGAGCAGAGAGAGGCCCTCCAGGAGCGCGTACGCCCGGGCCGGATCCTCCAGCGAAGGGTCGACCAGCAGCGCCAGCAACTCCTCGCGGAACCTGGGTGCCAGGGCGCGGGCGGTGATCTCGTGGTAAGAGAGCGCGGTGGCCAAGGCGACGCCCTCCCCGGCGCGCCGGATCTCGGCCGCTGCGCGTTCGATGCCCTCCCCTTCCCTGAGCGCCAGCGCCGCGCGGAAGCCGTATACGCCTCCGAAGTCAGGGGCGATCGACTCGCTCAGCGCGAAGTAACGGCGAGCGCGATCGGCGTTGCCCAGCGCCAGGTGCGAGAGGCCCAGACTCGCCCAGACCAGCTCGAAATGCCGCGGGTCTCGTTCGAAAGCGGCCTCCCACGCCGCGAAGGCCTCGTCCCAGCGGCCCTGCCGGCGCAGCACCCAGCCGATGGGCGCGAGAATCTCCGGATCGCCTGGCCTGAGGCTTTCCGCACGCCGCAGGGCTGCGAGCGCGCCGTCGTAGTCGCGGTATCCGTAGTAGCTGATGTAAGCGCCCGCCAGGTGGGTCAGTGGATGCTCTGCGTCTCTTTCGCGGGCTCGCTCCACGGCGGCCTCGGCGAGCGCCAGCCGGTCGCGCAGCCCGAACTCCCACGACATCGTCGCCTCTGCGATGGCCAGGCGCGCCCAGGCGTCGACGTACCCCGGATCCTTCCGTGTCGCCGCCCGGAACGCCTCGGTGGCCCGGTCCACGTCTTCCAAAACGAGGCTGCGGCGGAAGAAAGCCATCCCGCGCTGGAAGTCGTCGTACGCTGCCAGGCTCTCGGTGGGCTGGGCCTCGACGATCTCCTCGCGCTGCTCGGGGCTCAGTTCCTCCGCGAGCGACGCGGCGATCTTGGCCGACAGCTCACTCTGGATCGCGAACACATCGCCCACCGTGAGATCCCGGTCGTAGTTCTCGGCCCAGAGATGGTCGTCCGTCTCGCCGTCGATGAGCTGCACGTTGAGGCGAACCCGGTCGCCGGCCCGCTGGACTCCACCCTCCAGCACGTGCCCGACCCCCAGCTCTGTGGCGATCTCCGGAATCGTCAGGTCCGTGTCCCTGTAGTCCTGCACCGACGTCCGCGAAATCACCCGAAAAAGTTCCAGCCGGGAAAGGTGGGTAAGCAGGTCGTCATGGAGGCCGTCCACGAACGGCAAGGCGGCGGGGTCCTGCGCCACGTTGGTGAACGGCAGCACCGCGATCGAGGCACGCTCGTCCGCGCCCGACGAACCCGCCGGAGATCGACCCGCCAGCCACCCTATGGTGAGACCGAGCACCAGCACCGCGCCCGCTCCGGCGGCTGCGCGCGGCGAGATCCAGGACTGGAATTCTGCGCCCGTGACGCCAGCCGCGGGCGGCCTACCCTCGGCCTCATCCGCGTGGGGGGTCCGATGCACGCCCCCATCCCTTACGTCGAACATCCACGCCATCATGAGGGCGAGCGGTAACCCCAGAATGGCGATCACGAGCAGAAGCGTGATCGTCCAGTCCGGAAGCTCCAGGCGCGGCACGATCAGGTCGGCCGCTTCTAGCAATGCGAACGCCGTCGCGCCGTACACCACCGCCACGCGCACGACTTTGCGGCGCTTGAGTTCGTCCAGGAACGAGGGGCGGTTGCTCATCGGCCGCTCACGAGGGGCCTCGGCGCCCTGACCAGAGCTGGGTCGTCCGCGGCGCAGCGCTCAGGAACCACCACCGAGCGGCCCCGCGGGATTGTCCGGACAGTCCTCCGTTTCCCGGGTGAAGATGATCGCGGCGATCTTCCAGCC
>JBDLIA010000055.1 GCA_039715185.1 Gemmatimonadota bacterium | reverse complement strand
CCCTCGCCGGTGGGCTGGGGCTCGTCTTCGGCGTGCTGCGCGACTCGCTGGGCGTGGGCAGCTTCGGCGCCGACGCGCTGGCGATGACCGTGGTGGGCTGGCTGGGCGCTCGCTCGCGCGACTGGTTCGAGGGCGGCACGCCGAGCTTCGTGGGGGTCTACCTGGCGCTCGGGGTGTGGGCGCACCACCTGCTGCGCGCCGTGCTCGGGGGCGTGCCGGTGGACGGCTCCGCGGCGCGCGCGCTGCTCGTGAGCCCCGTCCTGGGCGCCGCCTACGCGGCGCTCGCCGGCGCCGCCGCCTTCATGGCGTACACGGCGTTCGTCGGCAACTCGCGGTAGGGGTAGGGGCTAGCCGGTGGGGCTGTTCGCGAGCGTATACGGCGCCCTCAAGGCGCGCGTGGGCGACCCCCCCCTGCTGCTCACGGTGGTCGCTCTGACGCTGCTGGGCATCGCCATGGTGTACTCGGCCGGCAACGGCTTCATGACCAGCGGCGTGTCGTCCTCGCTGTGGACCCGCCAGGTGCTGTGGCTGGTCATCGCCGCAGTGGCGCTCGTGGTGGTGTTGTTCGTCACCGTGCAGTGGCTAGAGTGGATCGCCACCCCCGCGTACCTGCTCAGCGTGGCGCTGCTCGCCGCCACCCTCCTCATCGGCACGGGGAAGGGGACCGCCGCCGGCACCAAGAGCTGGATCGACCTGGGCTTCCTGTCCTTCCAGCCGGCGCAGTTCGCCAACGTCGCCACGATCCTGTTCGTGGCGAAGATCATGTCGGGCTGGCGCGAGACCCCCGACACGCTGTGGCGCCTGTGGACTCCCATCCTGGCGATCGCCGTGCCGATGGGGCTGGTGTTGCAGCAGCCCGACCTGGGCACCGCCATGGTGTTCGGCGCCGTGATGGTCGCGACGCTCTACTGGGGCGGCGTGCCGATAGGCCTGCTGGCGATGGTGCTGAGCCCGCTGGCGGGGCTCTTCCTGTCCATCTGGGACTGGGCCTTCAGCATCTACATGGTGCTGCTGATGGGCTGGATGTTCTTCTACCACCGCTACGTCAACCGCGTGGGCCTGGGTGCGGGCACGCTGGTGGTCATCGCCAACCTCGCCGCGGGCTCGGTCGTGCAGCTCCTGTGGAGCCAGCTCGCGCCCTACCAGCAGAACCGCTTCACGGCTTTCATCAACCCCATGATCGACCCGCAGGGCGCGGGCTATCAGCTCATCCAGTCGCGCGTTGCGATCGGCAGCGGCGGGCTCTTCGGCAAGGGCTTCACGCTGGGCACGCAGAAGGGCTTCAACTTCCTGCCCGAGCCGCACACCGACTTCATCTTCAGCGTCGTGGGCGAGGAGTTCGGGCTGCTGTTCGGGACGCTGCCGGTGCTGCTGGCCTACGCGTTCATCCTGTGGCGCCTGGTCAAGATCGCCGAGCGCGCCAAGGACCCCTTCGGCGGAGTGGTGGCGTTCGGAATCTTCGGCGCCTGGTTCGCCCACATCCTGGTCAACGTGGGCATGACGGTGGGGCTCATGCCCATCACCGGCATCCCGCTCCCGTTCCTGAGCTACGGAGGCACCTTCCTGCTCGCCAATTTCGCCGCCCTGGCCATCGTCCAGAGGATCGCCGCGGAGGGCGTCGAAGAACCCTGACGAGCCGCACCGTGTGGGCGCATCGGGCCATTTCCTCAGCGCGCGCGCTGGGTCGGCCCGGTGTCCCCGAGGCTGGCCTCAGCGCCCCGATGGCGTCAGTTTGTCCAGTCACCCCAACGCACAGTCGCGGCCAACGCAGGGGAGGTCATGGCCTGGTTCCGCAAGCCTAAGCAGAAGCTCCAGAAGGGCGACAAGCGCGAGCTCCCGAGCGACGTCTTCGAGAAGTGCGGGAAGTGCGCCGAGATCCTCTACCGCGAGCGGCTGCTCAAGAACCTGTACGTCTGCCCGGCGTGCGGGCACCACCTGCGCATAGGCGCCGCGTCCTACGTCCGGATCCTGACCGACGAGGACAGCTTCCGGGAAATCGACGCCGACCTGCGCAGCGACGATCCGCTGGGGTTCGTGGACCTCAAGCCCTACGCGGCCAGGCTGGAGGCGGCCGAGCGCAAGGCCAGCCACGGCGACGCGGTGCTGACCGGCACCGCCACGCTGGAGGGCATCCCGGTCACGCTGGCGGTGATGGACTTCAGCTTCATCGGCGGCAGCATGGGCTCGGTGGTGGGCGAGAAGATCGCGCGCGCGGGTCGCCTGGCGCTGGAGCGCCGCACGCCGCTGATCGTGGTCAGCGCCTCCGGCGGAGCGCGCATGCAGGAGGGCATCCTGTCGCTCATGCAGATGGGCAAGACGTCGTCGGTGCTGGTGCGCATGCACGAGGCGGCGGTGCCCTTCATCTCGGTGCTGACCGACCCCACGACGGGCGGCGTGACGGCGTCGTTCGCCATGCTGGGCGACGCGATCCTAGCGGAGCCCGGCGCGCTGATAGGCTTCGCGGGCCCGCGCGTGATCGAGCAGACGATCAAGCAGGAGCTGCCCGACGGCTTCCAGCGCTCGGAGTTCCTGCTCCAGCACGGCATGATCGACCAGATCGTGGACCGGCGCGAGCTGAGCGCGGAGATCGGCCGGCTTCTGCGCCACATGCTGGGTCTGCCGGCGGGCGCGATCGGCGCCGCGGTGGACGCCTTCCCGAGCCAGCGCGCGGTGCGCAAGCCCGGCAACAACGGCGCGGCGCCGCAGCCGCGCGCGGCCGATCGGGCGGCGGAGGTCGCTGCCGAGGCCGCTGCCGAGGCCGCGCCCACCCGGCCCTGACCGCCAAGAGCTGAGCGCGCTCACCTACCAGGACCTGGTCGAGGCGCTCTTCCCGCGCCTCTCCGGGGGCATCCGCTGGGGCCTGGACCGGACCCGCGACCTGCTCGCCTCGGTGGGCGACCCTCACCTGCGCTATCCCTCCATCCACGTCGCCGGCACCAACGGCAAGGGCACGGTCTGCCACATGGTGGAGGAGGCGCTGCGCGCGTCGGGCTGCCGCACGGGCCTCTACACGTCTCCGCACCTGATCGAATTCACCGAACGCGTCCGCCTGGACGGCGCGCCCATCGCCCGCGAGCCGCTCATGGACGCCGCGCGCGCGTTGTGGCCGGCGATCGAGGACAGCGGCGCGACCTTCTTCGAGGCGACGACCGCCGTCGCGTTCCTGGCCATGGCCGACGCCGGCGTGGACGTGGCGGTGGTGGAGGTGGGGCTCGGCGGGCGGCTGGACGCCACCAACGTGCTGACGCCCGAGGTGTGCGCGATCACGCGCATCGACCTGGACCACGCGGCCTATCTGGGCGACACACTGGCCGACGTCGCCGCCGAGAAGGCCGGCATCCTCGAGCCGGGCGTGCCCGCGGTGATCGCCGCGGGCCAGCATCCGGAAGCCATGGAGACGCTGCTCCGGGTCGCCGAGGAAGTCGGCGCTTCCGTTACGATCGCGGAGCCGCTGCCCGAGCCGACGGTCATGGGGCCCGGGCGCTGGGTCGCGGCGACCGATTCCCTGCGCGACGTGCCGCTCGCGCCCGCGCTCCCCGGCGCCCACCACGTCGCCAACGCGGCGGTGGCCGCGCACGTCCTGGCCGCGCTGCCCGAGGCCCTCAGGCCGAGCTCCGAGGCGGCCGAGGTGGGGATCTCCCGCGCGGAGCCCCCCGGACGCTTTCAGAGGTTGAGGGCGCGCGGCGTCGACTGGATCCTGGACGCCGCCCACAACCCCGCCGGCGCCGCCGCGCTGGCGCGCACGCTGGTGCAGGTCGGCCCGACCCGCCCGCTGGTCGCGGTGGTGGCGATCGTGGCCGACAAGGACTGGCCGGCCATGCTGGACGCGCTCGCCCCCGCGGTCGACCACATGGTTCTCACAGGCGCCCCGGGCGTTCCCGAGGAGCGGCGCTGGGATCCGGCGCGGGCGGGCGCGGGGCGGCGGCTGGAGGACGCGACCGTGGCCGAGGACTTCGGCGCGGCGCTGGAGGAAGCGGCGCGGCGGGCGGGGCAGGGGGGCGGGCTCGACGCGGGCGGCTCGGCGCCGGGCCTGCTCGCGGACGCGCCTGGCACCGTGCTGGTCATGGGGTCGTTTCACACGGTGGGGGCGGGGCTGGAGGAACTGCGGGACTAGGGCGCGATAATCTCCAGCGACGGGAAGTAGCTCCTGTATCGTGAGGCGTCGCGCGTGAGCAGGCACATCCCCGCCACGGCGGCGTGCGCTCCGATGTAGAAATCCGGCAGAGGCGACCGTCCGAGGCCGCCCCGTCGCCGGTAGCGGAGGAAGCACTTCCCGGCGAGGAAGGCGGCCTCCCAGGGAAGGGGGTCGCGCCGGAGCGTACCCCTGGGAATGGTCGCCTCCAGTGCCTCGATGCTCGTGAAGCGGATCGACGTCTCGGCGTAGATGATCGGGTTTATCACCAGGACGGAAGACTCGGCCCGATCCTCGATCGCCGAGGCCGACCAATCGAACCACACGGCGTCCTCTGTCAGCACGTCCAGCAGGACATTGCTGTCGACCAGCGTCGGAACCACGCTCAGTCGCCGCGCGTGAGAGCCATGATCTCGTCGGTGCTCATCTTGACGTCGCCGCGCCCCCGGAGGCGTTCGACGATGCGCATGCCGCGGCGGGTGCTCTTCGCCTTCTGCAACACCACGACATTGCCGCGCACCTCGAACGTCACTTCCGTGTGGGGAAGAAGCCCGAGGCGCTCCCTGATGGCCTGCGGAATCGTCACCTGGCCTTTGGTCGTGATCTTCATGGTGCTTCCATCCGGTTCTAGGTATTACAAGTAAGAGTAATACCATCTGGTGACAAGGAAAATAGCGACATCGGCCAGCAGCCCTCAGTCGGTGCTGCGCTGGATAACAAAAGGGGCCGGGGGGGTCGCGGCCTGGTAGTACGGCGCGCGGGCGGGTTCCCCCCGACCCCAGGTGCGGGCTCCTCCTACGTCTCCACGACGGCTTCCACGTCGATGCCGCCGCGGATGCTCTGGGTGACGAGGCAGAAGTCCTCGTACAGGCCGGCGCACCGGGCCACGCGGGACTCGTGCCCCGGCTCTACGTCGGGGCGGAGGGTCACGGCGATAGTGTCCACCCGCAGGCGACCCTTCTCGTTGCGGGCCAGCGTCGCGCGGGCGCTGGTTCGCATGCCTGTAACGGGGACGCGCGCCTTGCGCAGGCAGAACAGCAGGCTCGCGCTCAGGCAGTTCGCCACCGCCGCGGCGAGCAAGCGACTCGCGTTCGGGCCCGCGCCGTCGCCGAGCGGCGCCGGCTCGTCCATCCGCAGGCGGGCCACCCCCTCCTGCACGAAGTCGACGTCGAAGCGGTAGTTCTCGTCCAGGACGAGCTCCACATCGACCGTCTCCGCTTCCGGCGGCTCCACTCGAGCGGCCGCGGGGGTTGGTCTATCGAGAACGGCGGTGCTCATCTCGGGTCGTCCTTTCTGCCCCTTCACAACAGGGGGATTGTCCAGCCGACCGACGCGGCCACGTCGGCGGCGGATTCGGTCAGGCCGGATCGCACTCCCGCCCGCAGCGAGCGCGCGGAGGCCAGGCTCAGGTACACGTCGCCTCCGATCGACACCGGGGCTTCCACCCCGTCGATCATCGACGTGGATCCAGTCACGGAGACCGACCAGCCCAGGCGGTCACCCCGCAGGAAGCCTCCCAGCGCGGCGCCGTACGCGAATACATCGCGCAGCTCCAGGTCCGGCGTGTCGCCCAGCGCCCAATAGGAGCCCTGGATCATGACCAGCACGCTGCCGAGCTCCAGGGACGCGCCCGCGCCGGCGCCGGCGTCCCACTCGCCCGTGCCGATCCCGGACTCCGCGCTTCGCAGGGGCGGCTTGACGCTCGCGCCCACGCGCACGCTCCTGAGGGGCGAGTTCGTTGGCGTGAATTCCAGGCCGGCGCCGAGCAGGGGGTCCGCGAGGGACAGCTCGAGCGACCCCGGCGCCTCTATGACGACGAGCTCGTCGTGCCGCCTGCCCGAGCCGTCCCCGGCGCGGTTTCCTCCGGTGGGCACCGGCAGGCCGCCGGCCCTGGTGATCGCGTCGCTGTTCTGGAGCAGCAGCGGCAGGCTCGCGTCCACGTAGACGCCTCCCCAGCTCGCGCTCACGCCGTTCACCACCCACACCGACGTGGACCGCTCCGTGAAGTAGTAGTCGCCGGACGCGACCTCCACGGAGCCCGACCACGACGCTTCCTGAGCGGTCGCGGGAGCGCCGGGGAGGAAGCCGGCCGCGCCGAGAGCGAGCGCGAGGAGCACCGGCGCCGCTCTTTCGCTGGCGACGCCGATCCCCTCCATACGCGCGGTCATGACCCCGACTCGGTCATCTGCTCGAGCCGGTGCTGCATGCGCTCGAGCGACTGAACGCTCTCCTCCATGCGCGTCTCCATCAGCCGGAACTGCTCGCGCAGCCGCTCCGTCTCCCGCCGCAGCTCGCCGTCCTGCTGGAAGACCTGATTGCGGTCCATCTCCTGGAGACGCAGAGCGGACCGTTCCATCTGGCGGGTCATCTCGCTCAGGCCGGCGCACGTCTCGCGCAGTGCCTGGTGCTCGCGGATTCGCTGCTGATCCTGCACGCGCTCCAGCGCGCGGACGATCGCCCCGTCCACGACGTGGATCCGCTCGCGCAGGCGCTGCATGTTCTGCTGCATGGCGGCCATCCGTTGCTGCATCTGCTGCGTCATCTGCTCCTGCTCCGGGGGCGGCATCCGCTGCTGCGCCACCGCCGGGCCGGCCACCAGGACCGCCGCCGCTACGAGAAGCGGCAGGCTTCGTCTATGTGCTCTCATGGTTCTCTCCGAGGTCTTCTCGTTTGGCGGGGCGGGTCCGCCTGCCGGCGGCCGCCCATTCCCGCTCTAACCATTGGTGCCACGGGGGCCGAGATCGGTTCCCGGCGGGGACGCGGGTGGAGTGGGGTCCGGCACGGGAGAAGGAACGAGCGCGCTTCGGAGGTCCGCGCGGACGCGCGGAAGCCGGATCAGTCCTGGGAGAGGGCCTGGCCTATGGATCGCCTCAGGTCTTGCGGCATCCGGCCCGAGGAGAGAGCCCGGCACACCGCGCGGCCGTAGTCCAGCGTCAGGAACACGGCGCTGCAGCGGTCGCACAGCAGGTCGTTGCTCAGCGGAAATTCCGTGTCGTGGTCCAGCGATTCCTGCTTCGCGCGAATGAGGGCCAGGCATTCCTCGCGAGCGTGGTCGGGCGGGGGCGCGGGTCGGGTGGGGAGAGCGTTGGCCAGCTCCTGCCGGACGCGCAGGCGCGCGCGGTGGAGGCGCGTCTTCACGGTAGGAGCCTTGACGTCCAACGTCTCCGCGATCTCGGCGATCGAGAAGTCCGCCATCTCCTTCAGAACGAGCGGCAGGCGGAATTCGAGCGGCAGCGCCCTCAGCGCCCCGAGCACCGCCTCCGAGGCCTCGTGCCGTTCCGCGTCCGCCGCCGGATCGTCGTCGGAGGGGATCTGCAGGATGCCCTCATCGCCGGACGGCAGCAGTCGGTCGAGCGGTTCGAGTCGGGCGGGCTCTCCGGCCCGGCGCCGGTGCATCCTTTGGCAGGAGCGCACCGCGATCGTGTACAGCCAGGTCGACGCCTTGGAGCGCCCCTGGAAGCCGTCCCACCCGCGAAACGCGCGCATGAACGTCTCCTGGACCAGGTCCTTCGCCGCCTCCTCTTCGCCGCACAGGCGCAGGGCCAGGGCGTAGAGGTTGTCGCCGTGCGCGGCCAGCAGCGCGGGAATGGCCCGGTCCGCGTCGGTTGTGGGGGCTGTGTACTCCATATGGCCAGTACGGGTAGGGGGCGTGTAGCGCCCCGAAGCATAACTCCCGGGGCGGGGGCGGGAGCACCGCGCCGCGTTTCCGCGGAAACGTGCCGCGCCCCCGTTGCATCCTCCCACCCCCGCGCGCACATTCGCGGCCATGTCAGATTTCGGGAGCCTGCCGGGGTTTCGGGACTTCTATCCCGAGGACCTCGAACGGCGCACACGCATCTTCGCGGCGTGGAGGGAAGCCTCCCGCCGTTTCGGTTTCCGGGAGTTCGACGGCCCCCCGCTGGAGCCGCTCGATCTCTACACCGGCAAGAGCGGCGAGGAGATCGTGCGCCAGCTCTACGCGTTCACCGACAAGGGCGGGCGCGAGGTGGCGCTGCGGCCCGAGATGACGCCGAGCTTCGCGCGCATGGTGTCCGCGCGCGCGGGCGCGCTGCGCAAACCCATTCGCTGGTTCGCCATTCCGCAGCTCTTCCGCTACGAGCGCGCGCAGCGGGGCAGGCTGCGCGAGCACTTCCAGTGGAACGTGGACCTGGTGGGCGAGGCCGACGTGACGGCGGACGCCGAGGTGATCGCCGTAGCGCTGACGGGGCTGGGCCTGCTGGGCCTGGGCGCCGACGCGATCGTCGCGCGGGTGAGCGACAGGCGCCTGCTGGAGGCGCTGCTGGGCGGCCTCGGCATCGGCGCCGAGGGGCTCGCGGCCGCCTACGCCGCCATCGACAAGCTGGAGCGCGAGGGCGCCGACGCCACGGCCGAGCGCCTGGTGGAGCACGCGGGGCTTTCCGCGGGCGCCGCCGCCGATCTGCTGGGAGCGCTCGGCTCCGACACCCCCGCGGCGCTGGCCGACGCGGCCGGCGGCGGCGAGGTCGCCGCGCGCGCCGCCGACCTGGAGCGCTACCTGGACACGCTGGACGCGCTGGGCCTGCGCGACCGGGTCGCCTTCGACGCGTCCATCGTGCGCGGACTCGCATACTACACGGGCATCGTCTTCGAAATATTCGACCGCGCGGGCGAGCTGCGCGCGGTGTGCGGCGGCGGCCGCTACGACGGCCTGCTGGCGCAGCTCGGCGGCCCCGACCTGCCCGCGCTGGGCTTCGGCATGGGCGATGTGGTCCTGGGCGAATTGCTCGCCGACAGGGGCGCAGAAGAGGGCGCCGCCGGCGCCGTCGACGACCACATCGTCATCGTGTCCGAGGAGCAGCGGCCGCTCGCGCTGCGCGTCGCCGCGGCGCTCAGAGTCGCCGGCAGGTCGGTCACGTATCCCCTGCACGAGACCGGGGTAGGCAGGCAGTTCAAGGACGCCAACGCCGCCGGCGCCGAGCGCGCCGTCGTGCTGGGGCCCGACGAGGTGGCCGAGGGCGTGGCGGTGGTGAAGGACATGCGGAGCGGGGCAGAGTCGCGCGTGCCGCTCGAGGAGCTGACGCGCGCCGAGGAGAACCCAGGGGCGGACGGCGATGGCGGGTGAGAAGGGGCTGACCACGCGCGGCGAGGACTTCGCCGCGTGGTACAACGAGGTGGTGCTGCGCGCCGAGCTGGCCGACTACTCGCCGGTGCGCGGCAGCATGGTCATCCGCCCGTACGGTTACGGCATCTGGGAGAACATGCAGGGTGCGCTGGACGGCCTCTTCAAGGAGACCGGGCACGAGAACGCGTACTTCCCGCTGCTCATCCCGCAGAGCTTCCTGGAGCGGGAGAAGGAGCACATAAAGGGCTTCGCGCCCGAGGTGGCGGTGGTCACACGCGCGGGCGGCAAGGAGCTGGAGGAGCCGCTCGTCATCCGGCCCACCTCGGAGACCATCATCTACCACATGTTCGCCAAGTGGGTGCAGAGCTACCGGGACCTGCCGATCCTGATGAACCAGTGGGCGAACGTGATGCGCTGGGAGCTGCGCACGCGGCTGTTCCTGCGCACCTCGGAGTTCCTCTGGCAGGAGGGCCACACCGCGCACGCCACCGACGCCGAGGCGGAGGCGGAGACGCTGCTGATCCTGGGGCTCTACCGGCGCTTCATGGAGGAGTGGATGGCCATGCCGCCGCTCACCGGCAAGAAGACCGACGCCGAGCGCTTCGCGGGGGCGGTGCGGACCTACGCGTGCGAGGCGCTCATGCAGGACAACCGGGCGCTGCAGGCGGGCACGTCGCACAACCTGGGGCAGAACTTCTCGCGCCAGTTCGACTTCCGCTTCCAGACCGAGGACGGCGGCGAGGACTACGCCTGGAACACCTCCTGGGGCGTGTCCACGCGGCTGGTGGGCGGGCTGGTGATGACCCACGGCGACGACGTCGGGCTCATCGTGCCGCCGCGGCTGGCGCCGATCCAGGTGGTGATAGTGCCCATCCTGCGTGGCGACGGCTCAGAAGCGGTGCTCGCCAAGGCCCGCGCGGTTGGGGAGGAGCTGCGCGCCCAGGGCCTGCGCGTGCGCGTGGACGACCGCGACACCGGCAGCCCGGGCGCCAAGTTCTGGGAGTGGGAGCGCAAGGGCGTGCCGCTGCGCATCGAGATCGGCCCCAAGGACGTGGACAAGGGCCAGCTCGTGCTCGTGCGCCGCTTCGTGCCCGAAGGAGTGGACAAGAAGGCCTTCCTCGAAGAGCGGGCGGCGATCGCGTCGGTGCCGGGCCTGCTGGATGAGATCCAGGACGCCATGCTGGCCGGCGCCATCCAGCGCCGCGAGACGAACTCGCACCGGGGCGTGCACGACTACGACGCCTTCCGCCAGATCATGGAGGGCGCTGGGGGCTTCGTCTACGCCGGCTGGTGCGGCTCGGCGGAGTGCGAGACCAAGGCCAAGAACGACACCAAGGCCAGCATCAGGTGCTTGCCGTCCGAGGATTTCCGTTCGCCGGAGGTGCCGGGGCGTTGTCTGGTGTGCGGCGGCGCCGCCGCGGAGGAGGCGGTCTGGGCGAGGGCGTACTGACCCGGCTCGAGGCGCGCGCGCCGGCGCGCCGCGCCGCCTGATGGCGCACCAGTTCGCCCACCGCGCCGGCCACCTGCACTGCGAGGGGGTGCCCGCCCGCCGCCTCGCCGAAGAGCTGGGCACGCCGCTCTACGTGTACAGCAGGTCTGCCATCCTGGAGCGCTACCGCGCGTTCCGCGACGCCTTCGCCGCGCTGGATCCGCTGATAGCGTACGCGGTCAAGGCCAACGGCAACCTGGGCGTGCTGCGGCTGCTCGCTTCCGAAGGTGCGGGGGCCGACATCGTCAGCGGCGGGGAGCTGCGGCGGGCGCTCGCCGCGGGCGTCCCCGCCGAGCGCATCGTCTTCAGCGGCGTGGGCAAGACCGAAGCCGAGCTGGCCGAGGCGCTGGACGCCGGGATCTACGGCTTCAACGTCGAGAGCGCCGGCGAGCTGCGCGCGCTGGCCAGGGTGGCCGCCGGCCGCGGCCGGAGGGCTCCCTTTGCGGTGCGCGTGAACCCCGACGTCGAGGCCGACACGCCGCACCACTACACCCGCACCGGGCACGGCGCGAGCAAGTTCGGCGTGGCGGTCGCTGAGGCCCCCGAGCTGTACCGCGTCGCCGCGGCCGATCCGGCGCTGGAGGTGCGCGGCGTGAGCGTGCACATCGGCAGCCAGATCACCGAGCCGGCGCCCTTCGCGCGCGCGCTCCGGCGCGTGGCCGAGCTGGTGGATGAGCTGCGCGAGGGGGGCATCGAGCTGACCTACCTGGACGTCGGCGGCGGGTTCGGGGTGCCCTACGCCGAGGAGCCCGCGGCCGCCCCCGCGGAGTTCGCCGCCGTGCTGACTGGGCCGCTCGCCGCCACCGGCCTGCGTCCTGTGCTGGAGCCCGGCAGGATAATCGTGGGGCCGGCGGGGCTGCTGCTGACCCGCGTGCTCTACGTGAAGCAGAACGGCGGCCGCACCTTCGTGATCACCGACGCCGGCATGAACGACCTGATGCGCCCCAGCCACTACGAAGGCTATCACCGCGTGGAGGCGGTGGACCAGGCCTCGGATCGCGAGCCCGCCAGCGTGGACATCGTGGGCCCGGTGTGCGAGAGCGGGGACTTCCTGGCGCTCGACCGCGTGCTCGCGCGGCCCGAGGAGGGCGACCTGCTGGCCATCCGCACCACCGGCGCGTACGGATTCTCGATGGCCTCCAGCTACAACTCGCGGCCGCGCCCCGCCGAAGCGCTGGTGGACGGCGACCGGATCGAGGTGGTCCGGCGCCGCGAGACCTACGACGACCTGATCCTGCACGAGGCATGACGCAACGCATCCTGATCCTCGACTACGGCTCGCAGTTCACGCAGCTCATCGCGCGCCGCATCCGCGAGCTGAGCGTGTACTGCGAGATCCAACCCGCGACCATCACCATGGACGACATCCGCGCCTGGGACCCCGCGGGCATCGTGCTGTCGGGCGGCCCTGCCTCGGTCTACGAGGCCGAGGGCCTGCTGGCCGACGCCGATCTGCTGCGCATGGGCGTGCCGGTGCTGGGGATCTGCTACGGCATGCAGGTGATAGCGCACCTGGAGGGCGCCGCGGTGGCGAGCGGCAAGCGCGAGTACGGCCGCGCGGAGGTCACCATCCGGGACGCCGATGATCTCTTCAAGGGGTTCGACCCGGGTGGCTCGACCACTGTCTGGATGAGCCACGGCGACCACGTGGACGAGCCGCCGCCGGGCTACCGCACGCTGGCCGCGACCGAGTCGGTGCCCGTCGCCGCGTTCGGCGCCGAGGACAGGCCGATCTTCGGCGTCCAGTTCCACCCCGAGGTGGCGCACACCCCGCGCGGTGGGGAAATCCTGGCCAACTTCGTCTACGGCTTGTGCGGCTGCGACGCGTCCTGGACCGCGGGTTCGTTCATCGACGACTCGGTCGCCCGCATCAGGGAGCAGGTGGGCTCCGACGCCGTGATCTGCGGGCTCTCCGGAGGGGTCGACTCCTCGGTGGCCGCGGCGCTCGTGCACCGCGCGGTGGGCGATCAGCTCACCTGCATCTTCGTCGACAACGGGCTGCTGCGGCAGGGCGAGGCCGAGAACGTCGAGCGCACCTTCCGGCGCCACATGGGCATCAAGCTGGTGGTGGTCGACGCGGCCGATCGTTTCCTGGACGCGCTGGAGGGCGTGGACGACCCGGAACAGAAACGCAGGCGCGTAGGCGAGACCTTCATCCGCGTGTTCGAGGAGGCGGCGCGGGACGCCGGCGACGACGCGCGCCTCCTGGTCCAGGGCACGCTTTACCCGGACGTGATAGAGTCGATCTCGGTGCGCGGGCCCTCGGCCACCATAAAGACCCACCACAACGTCGGCGGGCTGCCGGAGGACCTCCCGTTCGAGCTGGTCGAGCCGCTGAGGGAGCTGTTCAAGGACGAGGTGCGACTGGTGGGCCGCGAGCTGGGACTCTCCGACGAGCTGGTGGGGCGCCACCCCTTCCCGGGCCCGGGCCTGGCGATCCGCGTGCTGGGGGAGGTGTCGCGAGACCGCCTGGACGTCCTGCGCCAGGCCGACGCGATCTACCTGGAGGAGATCCGCGCCGCCGGCCTCTACGACGACATCTGGCAGGCGTTCGCGGTGCTGCTGCCGGTCCGTTCGGTTGGCGTCATGGGCGACTTCCGGACCTACGAGCACGTGCTGTCGCTGCGCGCGGTGACCAGCCGCGACGGGATGACCGCGGACTGGTACCCCTTCCCGCACGAGGTGCTGGGCCGGATGGCCAACCGCATCATCAACGAGGTGACGGGCGTGAACCGCGTCTGCTACGACGTCAGCTCCAAGCCGCCCGCGACGATCGAGTGGGAGTAGGCCGACGCGGCTTGTGCCGCCGCCGGCCGATCAGTTGATGATGATGGCGGAGCGCGGGATGCTCACCGCGCGCGCTCCGTTCTGACCGAACGCCACGCCGAAGAAGTTGATCTGGACGTTGTTCGTGAAGTCGGGTGGGATGGGGTAGTCGAACACGAAGATGGTGTCCGAAACCCCCGGGAAGCTCACCTGCGCGGAGTCGATCAGGTCCTGCGCGAACGAGTTCAGGCGTGCCTCGAAACCCACCCCGATCAGGCGCGCGTTGGGCTCGTTCGCCCGCACCGTGACCGCGACCGACGTGCCGGCCATGCGCGCCTGACCCTGCTCCGGCGCCAGAAGCTGCACGGAGAGGTCCACGGCACCCGGCTCGGTGGGCAGGCCGGTGGGGCGCGCGCGGTCGCCGCACGAGGCGAGCGCGGTGACGAGCAGGAGCAGCGCAGCCCCGCGCGGCGCGCAGAAACCCAAAGCGCTAGTTGTCGCTGTCATTCCCTTCCGCGTCGGGAGTCGAGCCGGGCCTAATGACGTTCCCTTCGGCGTCCAACTCACCCCGCAGCGTCCGGTCGATCCGGTCCCATACGTCCGACAAGTAGTCGAGGTCGTCGGCGTGTACGTCGATGAAACGTTCTAGCGTCTCCGCGGTGACACCGTGGGTGCTCAGGATTTCCTCGCGCCTGCGCGCGAAGGCCTCGTTGGTGCGCTCCTGGGCGGCGGCGCGTCGCAGCTCCACGAACGCGCTCACGAACGTCTGCTCGTCGGGCGCTTCGACGGCCGAGGCGCCGGCTCCAGGGGAGCACGAAGCGATCAGCAACAGGAGCGGCGCGGCGCCGAGCGCACGGCGGCGGCGCGGGCGGGCGAGTGGGTAGAGCATGCTTTCACGCTCGCCGAACGCGCTCCCGGACGCAATGGGTCCCGCGCGTTGCGCTCGCGTGCGCCGCCGGGCATCCTGACGCCCGCCCCTCGACCGCCCAGCGCGGCCGGAAGACGACTCCAATACGCGATCTCGAACCAGCGAGCGAAGCGATGGCCGGCAGCACCGAACTCACCATCCCGGTTACCAGGCGCGCGACGGCAAGGGCGCGGGTGCCCCTGCCGACCCTGCTCCTCGCGGCGCTCGCGGCCCCGCTGGGCGCGCAGGCGCCGCCCTCGCCGCAGGACGTGCTGGGGCACGCGCTGGGCGAGCGCTTCACCGACCACGGCCAGGTGGTGCGCTACTTCGACGCGCTCGCGGCGGCCTCCGACCTGGTGAGCGTCGAGCGGTACGGCCAGACCGGAGAGGGGCGCCCGCTCCTCCAGGCGCTCATCGCGAGCGCCGACAGCCGCGCGCGGCTGGACCAGATCCTGGCGCTGAACGCGGAGCTGACCGACCCCGGCACGAGCGCCGCGCGCGCCGCCGAGATCGCCGCGACCAACCCCGCGGTGGTATACCTGAGCTACGGCGTGCACGGCAACGAGAGCTCCTCCAGCGAGGCCTCGATGTGGACCGCGTGGGACCTGGCGCGCGGCGCCGAGGGGCTGGAGGGGGCGCTGGAGGGAGCCGTCGTGGTGATCGACCCGGCGCTCAACCCGGACGGACGCGACCGCTACGTGGGCTGGTACCGGCAGGCGCGCGGGGCGAACCCGAACCCGCGGCCGGAGGCGCGCGAGCACTGGGAGCCGTGGCCCGGCGGGCGCTTCAATCACTACCTGTTCGACCTCAACCGCGACTGGTCGTGGGCCACGCAGCCCGAGACCCGCGCGCGGCTGGCGACGTGGGCGCGCTGGAATCCGCAGGTGCACGTGGACTTCCACGAGATGTCCTTCAACTCGACCTACTTCTTCTTCCCCGCCGCCGACCCCATCAACCCGGCGTACCCCGAGCACACGCACGAGTGGGGGCGGCGCTTCGGAGACGGCAACGCGGCGGCGTTCGACGCGCGCGGCTGGCCGTACTACACGGCCGAGTCGTTCGACCTGTTCTACCCGGGCTACGGCGACACCTGGCCGAGCCTGGTGGGGGCGATCGGCATGACCTACGAGCAGGCGGGGAGCGCCCGGGCCGGGCTCGCCGTGGAGCGCACCGACGGCGTGCTGCTGACCCTGCGCGACCGCGCCCAGCACCACCGGGTGGCGGGGCACGCCACGATCATGACGGCGGTCAACGGGCGCGGCGAGCTGCTGGAGGGCTTCGCCCGATTCCACCGCGACACGGGCGCGGACGCCGGCGATGTGCTGCTGGTTCCCGGCGCCGACCCCAGCCGCGCGGCCGAGCTGGTGGGGATGCTCCAGGAGCAGGGTGTGCAGGTGGAGGTCGCGGGACGCGCCTTCGAGGCCAACGCCGGCGCGCACAACGGATTCTCCGCGCGCCGCTCGTTCCCGGCGGGGACGTACCGCGTGCGCGCTCGGCAGCCGCGGGGCCGGCTTGCGACCACGCTGCTGGAGCCCGAGACCGAGCTCAACGCGACCTACTCCTACGACGTGAGTGCGTGGTCGCTGCCCTACGCGTTCGGCGTCGAGGCGCACACCGTGCGCGGCGCGCCCGCCGCCGACTGGACCGCCGCACCGGGATCGACCCGGCTCATGGGGAGCGTGGCGGCGGGCGGCTGGACCGGTTCCGGCGCGTCGCTCGCGCGCCCCGCGTTCGCGGGGGAGAGCCGCTCCTTCGTGGCGTCCAGCGAATCCGGCCCGGACGCGCCCGCCGCGTCTGCCTCCAGCGTGGGCTACCTGGTGGCGCCGGGCATGGGCGCGTGGCGCGGCGTCGCGCGGCTGCTCGCCGCCGGCGGGCGCGCCATCGCGCTGGACGAGGGCTTCGACGCCGCCGGCCGGAGCTGGCCCGCGGGCACCTTCTGGATCCCGGCGTACGCCAACGACGACCTGGACGGGCGCCTCGCGAGCGCGGGGCTGACAGGGGCAGCGACGCCGGTCGCGACGGGATCTACGGTCAACGGCAACGACCTCGGCACCGAGGAGTCCTACGACCTGTCGCTGCCCCGCATCGGCCTGCTGGCCGGCGAGGGCGTGTCGCCCACCTCGCTGGGCGCGCACTGGTTCTTCCTGGAGCGGACTCTGGGCGTGCCGTTCGACCAGGTGCCGGCGGACGGACTGGGCGCGGGCGCGCTGGCTCCCTACGACGTGCTGATCGTGCCCTCGGTGACGGGCTCCGGCCGCAGGACGCTGGACGGCGCGGGCGACGCTCTGGGCGCGTGGGTGCGCGCGGGGGGCACGCTGGTGGCGGTGTCCGGCGGCGCGTCGGCGCTGGCGGAGCTGGCGGAGGTGGAGCGCGTGCAGGACGAGGAGGACGACGACGAGGAAGAGGACGAGGGGGACGACGACGACCTGGAGGACGCGCTGCTGGGCCGCGAGGCGCGCGAGCTGGAGCGCTGGGAGCAGAGCGTGCCCGGGACGATCTTCGAGCTGAGCCTGGATCCCGCGCACCCGCTCGCGTTCGGGGCGGGCGTGTCATCGGCCGGCGACGGCGACGCCGACAAGCTGTTCGTGCTGCACTCCGGCGACCTTGCGTTCATGCCCGACGAGGAGTTCGAGTCGGCCGCCTACTTCCCCGCCGAGCTCGCCGAGCTGAGCGGCGTGATCAGCGAGGAGAACCTCGAGTCGCTCGAGCAGCGCGCGTGGCTAGTGTCACGCCGCATGGGCGCCGGCAAGGTCATCCTGTTCGCCGACGACCCGCTGTTCCGCCACTTCTGGTTCGGCGCCTTCCAGCCCTACGCCAACGCGGTGCTGCTGGGGCCGGCGTACTAGGCGGCCCGGTGAGCCGGCTCCGGTGGCGAATGCTACGGGTCGATCTTCTTGGGCGGCGGCATCGGCGCCTCGCGCAGCCGGAACCTGGTGCCCGCCGCGGCGCGGGCCGCCGCCACGCCGGGCGCCGGCAGCATGTACGGATCCGCGGCCCCCAGATCGATGAGATAGCCGAGGTCCTCCATCGACGCGATCGACACGACGCTGAGCGGGTTCACGCCGGCGTTCAGGAAACCCGTCATGAGCTCGTTGTCGAACACCGACTCACGCCAGTGCACACCGTAGGTGCCGTCCCCGTCCTCCCCGATGTTCTCCACGGGAACGGGATCGCCTGTGTAGGAGGCCCCCCCCACGTTGTCGAAGGCCGTGAGCGTTGCGGCTCCCGTGAAGATAGGATCGTTAGTACCAGCCCTCATGAGCAGCGGGGGCGCCCATTTGACCGTGCCCAGCCCCAGCACGTGTCCCATCTCGTGCACGATCACCTCGTCCAGCAGTCCGGCCGCTTCCAGGCTCGCCAGGTCCGCCTCGTCGAAGCTCATGATTCCCACCGCGGGCAGATCATTCGAGGTACGCACGAGGCACGGCCCCGCCCGGCCGAGGATGTTGCCCGGCCCGTCGATCGGGATCACCTCCGCGAGAATCAGGAGGTCGTCCACGATTTCCGTAAACGGCCCGAACTCCAAGCAGTTCTGGTTATTTATCTGCGCCGCGATGATGTCGCCTATGATAGCTGACCGCCAGACGGCTTGCGCGACGGCGAATGCAAACTGCTGGGCGGTGGTCGTCTCGCTGAGGAATCTGACCTCGATATCGAACTCGGAAATCGGCATTGCCACGGCGGCGAGCCGCGCCGTGTCGCCAGGCACGAGGTCCGCGGTCGCGATGAGGCTCTGCGCTCCCGGTGAGCTGCCCAGCGTCCAATCCATGGCTGCGGCGACACCGTCGGTTCCGGTGACGACCGTGCCGCCCGCGACCGACCCGTCGCCGGTTTCGATCTGGAAGGTGACGGTCGCCCCCTGGACGCCGTTTCCGAAGTCATCGGATACGAGCACGCTAGGGGGAATCGGTACAGGCTGTCCTATTGATGCTACCTGATTATCGCCATCCCGGACGCCGACCATGGATGCCGGCCCGCGCTCGCCGGTCGCGTTGAAGTCCACCGGCGTAAGCCCGGACACCATCGCGGACAGAGTGTTTAGCCCTGCCGTGCCTCCCAGGCGCCACTCGAGCGGCGACGCGGTGCCGTCCGCGCCTGCCTGCACGTTACCGCCCGACACGCTGCCGTCTCCGGCCGTCACCTGGAAGCTCACCACCGTCCCCTGCGCCGGATTGCCAAAGCCGTCCTCCACGCGAACGCTGGGCCGGACGGCCAGCGCTTCACCCACCATCCCCATCTGCCCGTCGCCTTGCAGCGCGACCAGAGAAGCGGGCGCGCCCGGCCCGGCCTGCGCCGTGAAGCGCACCGGGGAGAGGCTTCCGGCGCTGGCCTGCACCACCTGTTCGCCCACGGTCGGGCCGAGCGTCCAGGTGCCCGCGCTGGCGCGCCCGGCCATGTTGGTGGTCGCGCTGGCCGCCGCCACGCTGCCACCTCCCGAGACCACGCCGAAGGTCACGCGCGCGCCCGGCAGCGGATTACCCGCCGCGTCCTCGACCAGCACCGCGGGCGCAGTCGCCACGGCCTCGCCGACCGTGCCGGTCTGCGCAGCCGCCGTGGTGCCCTCGATCGACGCTGGTGGCGGCGGTCCGTCTTCGCCGCAAGCGGCCAGGAGTACGCCGAGGAGCAGGACAACCGCGGGCGGGAGGGACTGCGGGTAGGGGCGATGCATCACGCGTCTCCGTGGGGTCGATTTGGCCTGGGAATCAGCCGTCACGTAATGTTCGGGTACGGGGCGTCCGGTCGTCCACCCGGAACGCACGACGAGTCCATCCTAAGCACGACAGGGCCTGCCATGCTACCAATCGGCGAACGCCGCCGCCGGATCCCGCCAGCGCGCCGGGCTTCCTTGGCCCTGGCGAGCCTCCTCGCGGCCGCGTGCGCGTCGCCACCCGAGGTGCCCGTGCCTCCGGTCGTCGCGCCGCCCCCTCCCCCCGTCGACGGGGACCGCGGCGTGGGCGTCGCCGAGGTGGGTCGCTTCGTGATCCGGTCGGGGGCCGACACCGTCTCCATCGAGACGTTTCGGAGCAGCGCGAGCGCCTCCCGCTCCGACATGCGCATCAGGGGAGGACCTACCCTGCAGGTCGGCACCGAGGTTGGCGGGGACGCGCTGATCCCCAGCGCCACGCTGCTGTTCTGGCGGCCGGGCGCGCCGACCTCCGACCCGCCGGACGTCGAGATCGTCGTCACCTTTTCGGACGCCGAGGTGAGCGTCCAGCGGACGACGCTGGGGGGCGGCCAGACCACAGAGCGCCGCGACGTGCAGCCCGGGACGATGCCGTGGACGAACCCCAGCATGATCCTGCTGGAGCAGGTCGTGAGGCGAGGCCGCGCGGCGGGAGTGACGAGCGTGCCGCTTTACGACGCGCTGGGCGGGGGCGCGCTCTCCGAGGCCTTTCTGGCCGCGGGTACGGCCGACACGGTCATCGTGACGCTGCCCGACGCGGAATTCCACCTGGCGATCGACGCGCTGGGCCGCCTCGTGGGCGGTCGGGTGGCGCCGAGCGGGGCGACGATCAGTCGCGAGCCGCTGACGGTGAACTGAGCGAGTAGTACAGCAGGCCGCCGGAGCGATTGCCGGCGATCAGCTCCGGCCGGCCGTCGCCGTCAAGGTCGGCGAACGCGGGGGCCGAGTTGGCCGGCAGGGGCAGGCCGAGGTCGACGGGGGCGCCGGCGGCCGAGCCGTCCAGCGGCACCAGCGTGAGGCCGCCGGCCTCTCCTCCCAGCGCCAGCTCGGGCGCGCCGTCGCCGTCCAGATCCACGAGCGCCGGGGCGCTGCGCCGTCCCACGTCGAGTCCGCCCCAGTTGTCCGTCACCAGCTCGAAGCTGGGCGTCCCGGCCGACCCCACGTTGCGGTACAGGTTTACCTCTCCGGACGACTCGCCCACCGCCAGGTCCAGGTCGCCGTCGCCGTCCACGTCTCCCAGCGCGGGTGTGGAGTGCGAGCCCCGCGTGAGCCGCACGTACGCCGAGTCGAGCAGGGTGAACGTCGGCAGGCCGTCGGCGCCCGGGCCGTCGTTGCGCCAGCGCGAAACGCCGCGGTTCCACGTGCCCAGCAGCAGGTCGGCGTCGCCGTCCGCGTCCAGGTCGCCCAACGCCGGCGCGTGCTGGAAGCCGCCCCGGACGCCCAGCCGGCCGCGCTCGCGGAAGGCGGGCGCGGTGGGCGTGCCCACGTTCTCCAGAAACCGCAGCGACGCGGTCCGGGCGTCGTCGCCCTCGATCTTGGTGCCCACCAGGATGTCGACGTCGCCGTCGCCGTCCAGGTCGCCCAGGGCCGGCACGCTCTCGCTGCCGACGTCTATCGCGCGCAGCAGGCGCCGCGTGGCCAGGTCCCAGCCGGCGTCCACGCGCTCCAGCAGGTACACGTTCTCCACCGCGGTCCGGCTGGGATCGTAGGCGCCGCCTATCACGCCGATGACCAGGTCGGAGTCGCCGTCGCCGTCCAGGTCCACGAACTCGCCCGCGTTGTAGCCGCTCGTGGCCACGGGGGCGCCGGCGGGGAAGGGCGCCGGCTCCTCGCGCAGCCGGGGCCGCGCGCACGTGCCGAAGTTCTCGAACAGCAGCAGGCCCGGCTCGAAGAAGTCGCCCCACAGCAGGTCGGTGTCGCCGTCCGCGTCCACGTCTCCGAACGCCATGGCGTTGGCGCCGTGCAGGCTGGGCACGAGCTGCGCGACCACCTGGATGTCCTCCCAGCGCTCTTCCACCAAGCGAAACGCGGGCGCGGTTCGGCCCACGGGTGCCACCGCCTCGAAGCGCGAAACCGTGCCGTCGATGCGTCCGATGAACAGGTCCAGCAGCCCGTTGCAGTCCAGGTCGAGGATGGACGGGATGTTCTGCCGGTCGGAAAAGACCGGCGTCCCGTCGTCGAGGCGCACGCTGTCGCTCGCCAGCACCAGCCGGGGCGCAGCGCCCGGGCCGGCGTCGTTGCGGTAGTAACTGAGGTGATTGAAGGGGTTCTCGACGAAGAGGTCCACGTCGCCGTCGCCGTCGGCGTCCAGGGGGCGGAACCACTCGCCGATCGACAGTCCTTCGAACCGATCGGTGCGCCACTCGAAGCGGGCAGCCGAGGGGTCGCCGACGTTTTCCAGGAACATCAGCTCGTCGGTGCGCTCCTGGAGCAGCAGATCGGGGTCTCCGTCGCCGTCCAGGTCCGCGAAGCGGAGACGCGGCGCGTCCAGCCCGCCCAGGAAGGGGAGGTCCAGCGGCGCCCCGTCCCGGCCCACGACCGGGAACGGGGCTACCTCACGATGCCACGCGACGTCCGCGCCGCCAGCGTCGGGCGCCGACGCTCCGGTGCCCCCGGCCGTGGTGCAGCCGACCAGAAGCGCGGCGGCCGCGATATGCATCCCGGCGCCACCGGGCTGGTGGAGCAGAAGGCTAGTGTACCGTTGCAGAAGTCCCGTAGGCATTCGGCTCGCGCTGCATCCCGGGGATGCGGCGTTGGAACTCCTTGCCGTAGCGGCGGCTACGGCGCGTCGTTCCGCCTTGCCCCGCGGGCGCATCACGCGCCTCGGTGCACACGGGACTTCCGCGCCGGCACACTAGCGCCGCAGGCCCGTGG
>JBDLIA010000054.1 GCA_039715185.1 Gemmatimonadota bacterium | reverse complement strand
GCGGAAGTCCCGTGTGCACCGAGGCGCGTGATGCGCCCGCGGGGCAAGGCGGAACGACGCGCCGTAGCCGTCGCTACGGCAAGGAGTTCCAACGCCGCCTCCGCGGGATGCAGCGCGAGCCGAATGCCTACGGGACTTCTGCAACGGTACACTAGGTCGGGTCCGGCGGCATCCGCTGGCTGCTCTTTCGCGCCGAGCCCGTGCGAGTCGGGGGCTATCCTACCCGGGCGCGCACGCGGGCGCTACAAGCGCACGCTTGACACCCGGGAGCGCAACCCTACCTTGGCCGCCGTGACCGACCGGGCGGAGCGCCGCATGATGCTGACGCTCCAGTACGATGGGAGCGCGTTTCACGGGTGGCAGGCACAGCCGGATGTGCCAACCGTACAGGCGACCCTGGACCGCATCCTTTCGCGGCTGTTCGATCGACCCACCAGGTGCGCCGCGGCTGGGCGCACAGACCGCGGGGTCCACGCCACCGGCCAGGTGGCTACCGTCGACGCACCCACCGGTTGGAGCCCGGAGCAACTGCTCCGAGCACTCAACGCGCTCCTTCCCGACGAGATCCTGGTATCCAGCGCGCACGAAGTGGCGCCCGACGTTCACGCCCGTTTCAGCGCGCTCGCGCGGGCGTACGTGTACCGCGTGGGCGTCGCTGAGAGAACCCGCTCGCCGTTCATCGGGCCGTACTGCTGGCCGGTGTGCGCGCCCCTGGATCGCGCCGCGCTGGATGGCGCTGCGGCTACCGTCGCCGGGGAGCACTCGTTCGCCGCGTTTGCCAAGGCCGGACAGGAAGAACGGGGCGTCCGCTGCCGGGTATTCTCCTCGGGATGGCGCGACTGGGGGGAGTTGGGCGTTGCCTACCACGTCCGCGCCGATCGGTTTCTCCACCACATGGTCAGGTATCTCGTGGGTACCATGATCGAGGTCGCTCTTGGCAAGCGCCCGGGCGCGGACATCCCCGGGCTGCTGGACGCGCACGCGGGTCTGGTCACGTCGGCGCCGGCGCCCGCGGGCGGGCTGTTCCTGGCGCGGGTATACTACGATCCCGACGAGCTCGAGCGGCACGCGGCGGCAGGCGCCGAGGTCGGCCTGCCGATTCCCTGAGGTGGCGCGCACGGCGCCGGAGAAGACATGAAGATTTTCCTGGACACCGCGGACCTGAACGACATTGCCTGGGCCGCGGACGCCGGGCTGATCGACGGCATCACCACCAACCCCACGCTGCTCGCCAAGGTCGCGGGGGAAGGATCCCCGACCGAGATACTGCTCGAGATCTGCCGCACGGTCGACGGACCGGTCAGCGCCGAGGTCGTCGCGCTCGACAGGGACGGCATGCTGGAGCAGGGCCGCAAGCTTGCGGCGCTGGCCGACAACATCGTGGTCAAGGTGCCTCTGACCGACGACGGTCTGCGGGCGTGTCGGGCGCTACGGGCCGAGGGCATAGGGGTCAACGTCACGCTGTGCTTCTCGGCGTCGCAGGCGCTCCTCGCCGCCAAGGCCGGCGCGTCGTTCATCTCTCCCTTCATCGGCCGCATCGACGACGTTTCGGGAGACGGCATGGACCTGATCCGACAGATCAGGATCATCTACGACAACTACGGGTTCGAAACCGAGCTCCTGGCCGCCTCGATCCGGCACCCCCTGCACTTCGTTCAGGCCGCGGAGTTCGGAGCCGACGTCGCGACCATCCCGCCCAAGGTGCTCCGGCAGCTCATGAAGCATCCGTTGACCGACAGGGGCCTCGACGCCTTCCTGGCGGACTGGGCCAAGCTGGATCAAGCGCAGCAGGCGCTCTGATGCGACCGCGCTCCGTCCCCTCTTTCGCTCTCGCCGCGGTCCTCGCGTGCCTCGCGCCGGCGGCGTGCAGCGGCCAGGAGGCACGCGACTCGACCGAGCGCGCCGAGGTGGCCACCGTCGCCGAAGCCGACCGGCCGCCGGTCCTCCCCCGACGCCAGGCTGTGGGTCAGGACCTGGACCAGTCGCGCACCACGGCGATCGTGCGCGCCGCGCGCCGTACCGCGCCGGCGGTGGTCAGCGTGAACACGATCCGGTCGAGACAGCCCCGGTCGAGTTCCCTGTGGGACCGGCTATTCTCGGACGGAGGGCAGCAGCGCGTGCCCGGGCTGGGCTCCGGGTTCATCATCCACGCCGATGGACTGATCCTGACCAACGAGCACGTGGTCCGAGCGGCGGAGAGCATCGTCGTGACGCTGGGCGACGGCCGTAACTTCGGCGCGGAGGTCGTTGGAGTAGACGTGGTCAACGACCTGGCGCTGCTACGGATCGACGAGGCGGCTCCGCTGAACCCCGACGCGGACGCGTCGGAGCCGTTCGCTGTCGCGCCGCTGGGAGACTCCGACGACCTCCTGATCGGCGAATGGGTGGTCGCCATCGGCAACCCGTTCGGCTTCCAGCTCGCCAACACCGAGCCGACCGTGACCGCCGGGGTGGTGAGCGGGGTGGGGCGAAACATCGCGTCGCAGCAGGATGACGCGGGCTTCTACCTCGACATGATCCAGACCGATGCCTCCATCAACCCCGGCAACTCCGGCGGGCCGCTCGTTAATGCGTTGGGCGAGGTGATCGGCGTAAATTCCTCGATTCTATCGTCTTCGGGCGGCAGCGAAGGCCTTGGCTTCGCGATACCAATCAATCGCGCGCGCCGCATAGCACTGGATCTGCTGGACGACGGAGTGGTGCGCCGCCCCTGGGTCGGGCTGGACGTGGAGCCCGTCTCGGACGGCTCGTTCGCGCGCAGCCGCAGGGTGCGCGTCAGCGCCGTCACGCCGGGGTCGCCCGCCGAGGACGCCGGCCTGGAGCCGGGCGCCGTCATTCTGTCCGCGGGAGGGCGAGCGCTGCGCACGCCGCTGGACTGGCAGGCCGCGCTGCTGGACGCGTCTGTCGGGGGTGAACTCGCGCTGGAGGTGGCCAGGGGAGACGGCTCGCGCACGCTCTCGCTGACGCCGGTGGACCTCCCGTCCGTTACCGCGCAGCGCATCCAGGCCCTGGCCGACTTCGAGCTGGTCAGCCTCAATCCCGCCATTCGGGCCGAGCGCGGCCTCGTCAGCGAGCAGGGCGCGCTCATCGTGGACCTCTCCGAGGCGGCCCGGACCCAACTGGGGCTGCGCAGGGGAGACCTGATCCTGCAGGTCAACCAGACCCGCGTGCGCGGCGCCGAGCAGGCGGCCGATCTGCTCGCGGCGGCCGCCGGGCGCGGTTCGACCCGGCTCGCGTACGAGCGCGACGGGCGCCTCGCCTACACCTGGTTCTACGTCACGGACGAGCGGTGATGGAGACCGCCGATACCTTCCAGCATCCGTTGACGGGGCGCTACGCGTCGCGTGAGATGAGCGGCATCTTCTCGCCCCACGCCCGCTTTCGGACGTGGCGTCGGCTGTGGACCGCTCTGGCACAGGCGCAGAGCGACCTGGGACTCGACATCCCAGCCGAGGCGCTTTCCCAGATGCGCGCCACGCAGGACGACATCGACCTGGCGCGCGCGGCGGAGCTGGAGCGCGAGACGCGCCACGACGTGATGGCCCACGTCCGCCTGTACGGCGAGGCCGCGCCGGCCGCCGCCGGCTGGATCCACGCCGGCGCCACGAGCTGCTTCGTGACGGACAACGCGGACCTGATTCTCTACCGCGACGCTCTGCGCCTGGTGCGCGCGCGCGTGCTCGCCTGCGTGGACGCGCTGGCCCGCTTCGCGCGCGCCCACCGCGCCACACCTACGCTCGGCTTCACCCACTTCCAGCCGGCGCAGGCGACCACCGTGGGTAAGCGCGCGACGCTCTGGCTGCAGGACCTGCTGCTGGACCTCGAGGAGATCGACTTCCGGCTGGGCGCGCTCCGCTTCAGGGGCATCCGGGGGGCCACCGGCACTCAAGCGTCGTTCTTGGAGTTGTTCGACCGGGACGCCAGCAAGGTGGACCGGCTGGACGACGCGGTGGCGGCCGCGTTCGACTTCGAGCGGGGCTTCGGCGTCACCGGGCAGACCTACCCGCGCAAGGTCGACTACGCGTTGGTCGCCACGCTGGCCGGCGTAGCCGCGTCCGCCAGCAAGTTCTCGCACGACGTGCGACTGCTACAGCACCTGCGCGAAGTGGAGGAGCCCTTCGGCGCGGCGCAGGTGGGCTCGTCGGCCATGCCCTACAAGCGCAACCCCATGCGTTCGGAGCGCATCGGCGCGCTGGCGCGCCACGCCATCGCGCTGAGCCTGGACCCGGCCATGACCGCCGCGACGCAGTGGCTCGAGCGCACGCTGGACGACTCGGCCAACCGCCGCATAGCGATCCCGGAGGCCTTCCTCTCGGTGGACGCCATCCTGCTGCTGGTCCACGAGGTGGCCGCCGGGTTGCGGGTCAACGAAGCGGTCATCGAGGCGCGCCTGAGGCGAGAGCTGCCGTTCGTCGCGACCGAGGCCATCCTGATGCGTGCGGTGCGCGCCGGCGGCGACCGCCAGCAGCTCCACGAGACCATCCAGCGGCACGCCGTGGCGTCGGCCGAGCACGCCGCCGCGACCGGAGAGCCGCCGGACCTGCCGGACCGGCTGGCCGCCGATCCGGCGCTCGCGCTCACGGCCGAAGAGATTCGCCAAACGCTGCGCCCCGAGTTGCACGTGGGGCGCGCGCCCGAACAGGTCGACGCCTTCCTGGCCGCGGAGGCCGACCCCGTGCTGGCGGCCGCGGAGCTGGCGCCCATGCCGGAGCCGACGGTGTGACCCCATCCGCCCTGGACGCCGTGCTCGAGACGGACCTGCCGCTGCCGCTTCTGCGCCGCGGCAAGGTACGCGAGATGTACGAGGTCGGCGCGGACCGCGTGCTGATGGTCGCGTCCGACCGCCTGAGCGCGTTCGACGTGGTGATGGGAGAGCCCGTACCCGGCAAGGGGCGGGTCCTGAGCTCTCTGACCGCGTGGTGGGTGGAGCGTCTCGCGGAGCTCGGTCCGCACCACGTCCTGGCCTACGACCCCGACCGCATAGCGTCGGAGGTTCCGGCCATCGAGGCCGACCGGGACCGGTGGGCGGGTCGAGCGTTGCTGTGCGAGCGGGCGGACACGGTGCCCTTCGAGTGCGTCGTGCGCGGGTACCTGGCCGGCTCGGCGTGGCGCGAGTACGAGGCGACGGGCACCCTCGCCGGCGAGCCGTTGCCCACGGGGCTGCGCCAGGCGGAGCGACTGCGCGAAGCCATTTTCTCGCCGGCCACCAAGGCCGCGTCCGGGCACGACGAGAACGTGACGTTCGAGGTCGTGCGGGACGCGCTGGGGACGGACCTGGCCGAAACCCTGCGATCGCGCAGCCTGGCGCTGTTCGCGCGGGCCACTCACATCGCCGAAGCGGCGGGTCTGATCCTCGCGGATACCAAGTTCGAGTTCGGCCTGGACGTCCACGGCGAGCCGCTCCTGATCGACGAGGTGCTGACGCCCGACTCTTCGCGCTTCTGGCCCCTGGAAGGCTACCAGCCCGGATCGTCTCCGCCTTCCCTGGACAAGCAGCCGGTGCGGGACTACCTGGAGGCGCTCGCCGACCGCGGCGCGTGGGACAAGCGACCGCCTCCCCCGCCGCTGCCCGAGCACGTCGTACGCGAGACGTCGGAGCGTTACGCGGACATTCACCGTCGCCTGACCGGGAGGTCGCCGTGAGACCCAACCTGAAGCGCGGCATCGTGGTGCTCCCCAGCGCGCTGACCCTGACCAACCTGTTCTTCGGGGTCTGGGCGATCGTGTCGGCCGCGCAGGGCCGATTCGAGACCGCCGCCTGGCTGATCGTCGGCGCCGCCTTCCTGGACATGCTGGACGGCAGGGTCGCGCGCTACACGGCCACGGGCAGCAAGTTCGGGGAGCAACTGGACTCGCTCGTGGACGTGATCAGCTTCGGCGTGGCCCCGGCGCTGGTCATCTACTTCCAGTTCCTGCAGGAAGGCCCCTGGGGCTGGATCGCCTCGTTCATCTACATCACCGCGGTGGTGCTGCGGCTGGCCCGCTTCAACGTGGAGCAGGCGGGGTCGGCGAAGTCCGTGTTCTACGGGTTGCCGTCGCCCACCGCGGGGTCGCTGCTGGCCACGTTCTACCCCTTCAGCCAGACCACCTTCTTCGCGGACAACCTCGTCGGCCTGCCGTGGCCCGAGATCATGACGGGGGCGATGGTCGTGCTCGGCGGCCTGATGATGAGCCACATCCCCTACGCGGTGGTGCCGAAGTTCGGCTTCCGGACCGCCAAGGGCATAGCCACGCTGGGCCTCATCGTGCTGACGCTCGTGGCGACGTTCACCGTGCCGCGCCTCTACTTCTTCGGCATGGCCGCGCTCTACACGACGTACGGGCTGGCCAAATCGCTCCTCTGGGGGCTCTTCGAGCGACTGCCGGAGCGCGACCCGCTGTTCGACGAGGACGAAGAGGACATCGATGAAGCGGGAGCCGAGCGGCGCGAGCTGACGTACGAAGGCGGCGGGCGCTGGGGACCCAAGCTGCTGCGCAGGCGACGTTCACACGGATCGGAGGACAGCGAGGGCGAATGAGCGAATTCGCGGTGGAGGTGAGGGTCGTGCCCCGCGCTGGGCTGCTGGACCCACAGGGGAACGCGGTGGAGCACGCGCTCCGGTCTCTGGACTTCAAGGAGGTCGCCGATGTCCGGGTCGGGCGCCTGATCCGGCTCAACGTCGAGGCGGCCAGCGCCGAGGCGGCGCGTGAGCGGGCCGAGGAGATGTGCCGGAAGCTCCTGGCCAATCCGGTCACCGAGGACTTCCGCGTGGAGGTCGCTTGATGCGAGTGGCGATCGTGACCTTCCCCGGGTCCAATTGCGACTACGATTGCTACAAGGCGTTCCGCGACGTGATGGGCGTGGACGCGGGCTTCGTGTGGCACGAGGAGCGTTCCCTCGACGACCCCGACGCGGTGATCCTGCCGGGCGGCTTCAGCTACGGCGATCACCTGCGCGCCGGCGCCATAGCGCGCTTCAGCCCGGTCATGGACTCGGTGGCGGAGTTCGCGGAAAAGGGCGGGCTCGTGCTGGGGGTGTGCAACGGTTTCCAGATCCTGTGCGAAGCCGGGCTCCTGCCGGGCGCGCTCGTGCGCAACGACTCCCGTCAGTTCCGAGGCGAGACCGTGCGCGTGCGCGTGGAGAACGACGCCAGCCCCTTCACCAGCGAGTATCGGCGGGGCCAGATCCTGCGCTTCCCCATAGCGCACGGAGAGGGCAGCTACGTCGCCGATGACCCGACCCTGGATGGGCTCGAAGCGAGCGACCGGGTAGCCTTTCGCTACGTCGACGCGGACGGCCGCGCGACGGCCGAGGCGAACCCCAACGGTTCGGCGCGCAACATCGCCGGCATCCTCAACGAGCGCGGCAACGTCCTGGGGCTGATGCCGCACCCCGAGCGCGCGGTGGAGGAGCTGCTGGGCTCAACGGACGGATTGGGGCTGCTCCGCTCGCTCGTGGGGTCGCTGGCGGAGGCGGCGCCATGAGCCGGCGGTCGCCCGTACCCGTCGTGGTGACGGCCACCGCCGAGCGCGTCGTCGACGGCGCGCCGGACGCGCGCCCGGGAGACCCGCCCATCACCCCGGAGCTGATCGAATCCCACGGCCTCAGTCGCGAGGAGTATGCGCTCATCCTCGATTACGTGGGCCGCGAACCCACGTACACCGAGCTGGGGCTCTTCAGCGCGCTATGGTCCGAGCACTGCGGCTACAAGAATTCGCGGCCGCTGCTGCGCACGCTTCCCACGGAGGCCCCTTGGGTATTGCAGGGCCCCGGGGAGAACGCGGGAGTGATCGACATAGGCGACGGCATGGCCGCGGCTTTCAAGATCGAGTCCCACAACCACCCCTCCGCGGTGGAGCCGTACGAGGGCGCGGCCACCGGCGTCGGCGGCATCCTGCGAGACGTTTTCACCATGGGTGCGCGCCCCGTGGCGGTTCTCGACGCGCTGCGATTCGGATCGCTCGACAGCGCCCGGGTACGCTACCTGTTCGACGGAGTGGTGCGCGGCATAGGCGACTACGCCAACTGCGTGGGGATTCCGAACATCGGCGGCGAGGTCCACTTCGACCCCGCCTACGAGGGCAACCCGCTCGTCAACGCCATGGCCATCGGGCTCATGAAGGCCGAGCACCTCATCCGCGGCGAGGCGGCGGGACCGGGCAACCCGATCATCGCCGTCGGCGCGCGCACCGGCCGTGACGGCATCCACGGCGCCACCTTCGCGAGCGAGGAGCTCGCCCACGAGGCCGATCAGCGCCGCCCGCAGGTTCAGGTCGGCGACCCGTTCACGGAGAAGCTGCTGCTGGAGGCGTCCCTGGAGCTGATCCGGAGCGGCCACATCGTCGGCATCCAGGACATGGGGGCTGCCGGGCTCGCGTCGTCGTCGACCGAAATGGCGGCGCGCTCGGGCACCGGCGTGGACATCGACGTGGCGCTGGTCCCCGTGCGCGAAGAGGGTATGTCCCCGTACGAGATCCTGCTGTCCGAGTCTCAGGAACGCATGCTCGTGGTCGCCACGGCCGGCCACGAGGATCACGTGCGGGAGATCCTGGAGCGCTGGGAGCTGGAGGCCAAGGTCATCGGTACGGTCACCGATGACGGCGTGTACCGCGTGCGCGAGGACGGCCGGATCGTCGCCGAGCTGCCGGGGCACGCGCTCGTGCACGGCTGCCCCACCTACACCCGCGAGGGCGTGGAGGCGGAGGAGGCCCGCGGCGCCCGCGCCTGGACGCCCGCGTCCCTTCCCTCCCGCGACCTGAGCGCGGCGGAGGCCGAGGCTACCCTGCTCCGGCTCCTGGCCGACCCCTCCATCGCCTCGAAGGCGTGGGTCTACCGGCAGTACGACTCTACCGTCCGCACCAACACGCTGGTGGAGCCGGGCGGCGACGCCGGGGTGATACGGGTGCGCGGCACGCGGCGGGCGCTGGCCGCCACCACGGACTGCAACGGCGGCTACTGCTGGCTCAACCCGCGCGTGGGCGCCATGGCCGCGGTGGCGGAGGCGGCGCGCAACCTTGCGTGCGTGGGAGCGCGGCCGCGCGCGGTCACCAACAACCTGAACTTCGGCAACCCCACCCGCCCGGAGGTCTACTTCCAGATGGCCGAGGCGGTCGCCGGAATGGGGGAGGCGTGTCGGGCGCTGGACACGCCGGTCGTGAGCGGCAACGTGTCGCTCTACAACGAGAATCCCGACGGCGCGATCCATCCCACACCCGTCATCGGCATGGTGGGCGTGATCGAGGACACGGATCACCTCGTCCGCTCCGGCTTGCGCCGGGAGGGCGACCACATACTCCTGCTCGGCGCCACACTGGACGAAATAGGCGGATCCGCCTACCTCCGGCTCGCGCACGGCCTGCTCGCCGGCGAGCCTCCGGCGGTGCACCTGGATCGCGAAAAGGCGCTGCAGGAGACGCTTCTCGCGGCGGCGGCGCGCGGGCTCCTGCGCAGCGCGCACGACTGCTCCGACGGCGGGCTCGCGGTGTGCCTCGCGGAGAGCGCGGTCGCGGACCGCGAGGCCCCGCTCGGCATCGACGTTACTCTCCCCCGCACCGCCCCCCTGGACGCGCTCCTGTTCGGCGAATCCCAGGGCCGGGCCGTCGTGAGCTGTGCTCCGGGGGCCGCGGACGAAGTGCTGGCGCTGGCGGCCGCGCGCGACCTGCCGGCCACCGCGATCGGCTTGGTGGGGACGGCGCACGGGCGCTTCGTGGTGCGTATCGCGGGTGAGCCTGGCGGAGCGATCGTGGACCTGGCGACGAGCGACGTGGCCGCAGCTTGGCACGACGCCATTCCTTCGATCATGGGCGGAGGCTGAACGTGTGCGGAATCGTGGGCGTGGCGGGCGTGGAGAACGCGGCCGAGGTCGCCTTCCTGGGCCTATACGCGCTGCAGCACAGGGGCCAGGAAGCCGGCGGCATCGCGGCATTCCGGAACGGCAGCGGCACGGTCCGCAAAGCGGAAGGGCTGATCACCGAGGGGTTCGACGATCGGGTGCTCGCGAGCCTCCCGGGTGACACCGCGCTGGGCCACACGCGGTACTCGACTGCCGGCGGCCCCGGGCTCGCCAACGCCCAGCCCCTGCTGGTGAACTACCACGAAGGGGACCTGGGTCTGGTGCACAACGGCAACCTCACCAATGGACGTCGCATCCGGCAGCGGCTCGTGCGTGAGGGCGCGCTGTTCAGGGGCACGATCGATTCCGAGGTGCTCGTCCACCTCATCGCGCGTTCGCGACAGCGCACCGTGGACGATCAGGTCCGCGAGGCGCTGCGCCAGCTCACCGGGGCGTTCTCGTTTCTGATCAACATTGGCGACACGCTGTACGCGGCGCGCGACCCGTGGGGTTACCGGCCGCTGGCCATGGGCCGCCGGGGCGAGGGCTGGGTGCTCGCGAGCGAGACCTGCGCGCTGGAGCTGATGGGCGCCGAGAACGTGCGCGATATCCTGCCCGGGGAGATCCTGCGCATCCGGGGCGGCGAGGTGACCGCGCTCGCGGAGCTCGAGCCGGCGGCCAAGGCGCAGCCCTGCGTGTTCGAGTTGGTGTACTTCGCGCGGCCCGACTCGCGCGTGTTCGGCCAGAGCGTGGACCGCGCGCGACGGGCCTTCGGGCGACAACTCGCCCGCGAGCATCCGGTCGAGGCCGACTGCGTCTTCAGCGTCCCCGACTCTTCCAATTCGGCGGCCCTGGGCTACGCCGAAGAGAGCGGTATCCCGTACGAGCTGGGCCTCATTCGCAATCACTACGTGGGCCGCACGTTCATCCACCCGTCCCAGGCGGGGCGCGATTTCCGCGTCCGCATCAAGTACAACGCGGTGCGCGAGGTCATCGAGGGACGCAGGGTCGTCGTCATCGACGATTCGCTCGTGCGCGGCACCACGAGCAGGGGCCTCATTTCCATGATTCGCGGAGTCGGAGCGCGCGAGGTCCACTTCCGCGTGGCCAGTCCGCCGGTCCGGCACCCGTGCTTCTACGGCATCGACATGCCCACGCACGCGGAGCTGATCGGCGCGCACAACACCGTTCACCAGATCGCCGAGCACTTGAACGTGGACTCGCTCGGCTACCTCTCCCTGGAGGGCATGCACCACGCGGTGGAGGACGCCGGATCCATCTGCGACGCCTGTTTCTCGGGAAACTACGCCGCGCCCCTGGTCGACCTGGAAGGCGTGCGAGGCGAAAAGCGGAAGGAAGAAGTCCGTAGCCTCGAGCCCGAAGTCGTGTAGACGCTGAGCCGAATGCGCCAGGCGCCGGCCATCCAAACCCACATCGAAGAACCGCCATATGCCAGACCGCTGGATCTACCACTTTGCAGACGGCACCGCCGACGGCGGACGGGAAGACCGCGACCTACTGGGCGGAAAGGGGGCCGATCTGGCGGAGATGGTCGGCATCGGCGTGCCCGTCCCGCCCGGCTTCACCATCACCACCGAGGCTTGCCGCGAATACATGCGCTCGGAGCAGAGCCCCGAGGGCCTGGATGAGGAGGTCCGAAGCCATCTGACGCTGCTCGAACAGCAGACGGAGCGCACCTTCGGGGTGGGGCCCGACCCCCTCTTGTTGTCCGTCCGCAGCGGCGGGGCGGTGTCCATGCCGGGCATGATGGACACCATCCTGAACCTCGGGCTGAACGGCGCGACCGTGGCGGCCCTGGCGCTCCAGGCGGACGACGAACGCTTCGCGTGGGATGCCTACCGCAGGTTCGTGCAGATGTACGCGTGCGTCGTCCTGGGCGCATCATCGCGCGCCTTCGAGGCGCGCCTGTCAAAGGCTCGGCGGCTGTGCGGAGCGGCCACCGACGCGGAGCTGCCGGCGCTGGAGCTGCGGGCGGTGACGCAGGACTTCCTCCAGCTGGCCGAGTCGGCCACCGGGCGGAGCTTTCCGCACGACCCCTACGACCAGCTCACCGGCGCCATCGAGGCGGTTTTCCGATCCTGGAACAACGACCGCGCGCGCGCCTACCGGCGCGTGTCGCGCATCCCCGGGCACCTGGGCACGGCGGTCAACGTCATGGCCATGGTGTACGGCAACCAGGGCCACACCTCGGGCACGGGCGTCGCCTTCACGCGGGACCCCTCCACCGGCGAGCCGCGCCTGTTCGGCGAGTTCCTCATCAACGCCCAGGGTGAAGACGTAGTGGCGGGCATCCGCGACCCGCTGGAGCTGGCGGCGATGGCCGACGCCCTGCCCGACGCCTACGCGGAGCTCACGCGCGTAGCGGACCTCCTGGAGAAACACTACCGCGACGTCCAGGACATAGAGTTCACGGTGGAACGCGGGCGCCTTTACCTGCTGCAAACGCGCACCGGGAAACGGACCGCCGCGGCGGCAGTGCGTGCCGCCGTGGACATGGCCGAGGAAGGCCTCATCGACGAAGCCGAAGCGCTGCTGCGCGTGGATCCGGAGCAGCTCGACCAGCTCCTCCACCCGCGGCTGGACCCGGACGCCGAGGCCGAACCATTGGCGCGGGGGCTACCCGCGTCCCCGGGCGCGGCGTCGGGCCGCGTCGTCCTCAGCTCCGCCGCGGCCGTCGAGTGGGCGGCGCGCGCCGAGGACGTCATCCTGGTGCGCGAGGAGACCTCCCCGGAGGACTTCGAAGGCATGGTCGCGTCGCGCGCGATCCTGACCGCCCGCGGCGGCATGACGTCGCACGCCGCGGTGGTCGCCCGCGGGCTGGGGCTGTCCTGCGTCGCCGGCGCCGCCGGCGTAGAGCCCGACGTGGAGGCGGGCAGCGTGATCATCGGGGGCCGAACCTTCCAGGAGGGCGACTGGATCACCCTGGACGGAACCGGAGGCCAGGTCTTCGCGGACAGGGTCCCCACGGTGGAGCCCGAGCCGTCCGCCTACTTCGGGCGCCTGATGGAGCTGGCGGATCGTCACCGCCGGCTGAAGGTGCGGGCCAACGCGGACACCCCGGCGGACGCGCAGAAGGCGCTCTCGTTCGGTTCCGAGGGAATCGGCCTGTGCCGCACCGAGCACATGTTCTTCGAGGGCGACCGCATCGATACGGTTCGCGAGATGATCCTCGCGCCCGATGAGGAGGTGCGCCGGGCGGCGCTGGACCGCCTGCTGCCCATGCAGCGCGCTGACTTCCTGGGGATGTTCCGGGTGATGGACGGGCTGCCCGTCACCATCCGGCTGCTGGACCCGCCGCTGCACGAGTTCCTGCCGCGCACGCCCGGGGACGTGGACGCGCTGGCGGCGCGTCTCGGCGCCGACCCCGAGGTCGTCCACGACCGGGTCGACCGCCTGCGCGAAGCCAACCCCATGCTCGGTCATCGCGGCGTGCGGCTCGCGACCACGGTGCCGGAGATCTCCCGCATGCAGGCCCGGGCCATCTTCGAGGCGGCCGACGACGCCGCTCGGGACGGCGTGTCCGTGAAGCCCGAGGTGATGATCCCGCTGGTGAGCATGGCGGAGGAGCTCGGCGGACAGGAGGTTCTGGTGCGCGAGGTCGCCGCGGAGGTAATGCGAGAGCGAGAAACCAGCATCGACTTCCTCGTGGGCACCATGATCGAGCTGCCGCGGGCGGCGCTTACTGCGGGCGAAATCGCAGCGCACGCGGACTTCTTTTCGTTCGGCACCAACGATCTGACGCAGACGACCTTCGGGTTGTCCCGGGACGACGCGAGCACGTTTCTGCCCCACTACATAGAGCACGGCCTGCTGAGCGACGACCCCTTCAGGACCCTGGACGTGCCCGGCGTGGGGGAGCTGGTGCGCCTGGCCACCGAACGAGGCCGCGCCGTCAAAGCCGACCTCAAGGTGGGGATCTGCGGCGAGCACGGAGGCGACGCGCGGTCGGTGGAGTTCTTCCACTCGATCGGGCTGGACTACGTGTCCTGCTCCCCCTACCGAGTGCCGGGTGCCCGCCTGGCGGCTGCCCGCGCGGCGATCGGGGACCGGATCCCGTCCGGTCCCCAAGGGTAGGCGGTAGATCCGGGTTTCAGGCCTGACACCAGCGGAGTCGTAAGTGCGAACGCTCTTCCCAAACGCCGCCTCCCCGCGCGTCGGGGCGCCGTTGCTCGCCGCCCTGCTCGCGGCCGCGTGCGCGCCCGCGGCGGCGCCCGCGCCGTCTCTGCCCGATCCCGGCGCCGCCACCGCGCCGGCCGAGGCGAGCGCCACGCTCACGTTGCTGGGCACCACCGACGTGCACGGACGCGTCTACGCATACGACTACTATCTGGACCAGCCCACCGATCGAGGCCTGGCGCTGCTCGCGCCCATCATCGACAGCATTCGCTCCGCGCGCGGCGAGGGCGTCTTCCTGTTCGACTCGGGCGATTGGCTCCAGGGCAACCCGCTGGCGTACGTATACTCCCGCAAGCGTACGCACGAGGCCAACGCCGTGATGAAGGCGATGAACCTCCTGCGTTACGACGCCGTGGCGCTCGGCAATCACGAGTTCAACTACGGCCTCGAGAACCTGGGACGGGCGCTGGACCAGGCCACGTTCCCGGTGCTGTCGGTGAACGCCTTCCGGGCCCAGACGCCGGACCACGCGTTCGCCCCATCGACCATCCTCGAGTACGCGGTCTCCGCCGGGGACACGATCCGCATCGGCGTCGCCGGCGTCGTCCCGCCCGGCGTGGCGATCTGGGACCGCCCGGCCGTGGAAGGGGTGCTCGATTTCCGCGACATCACCACGTCCTTGAGCCCTGTCGTCGCCGACCTGCGGGCGCGCGGCGCGGACCTGGTCGTGGTGCTCGCGCACAGCGGCCTCGAGGGAAGCAGCTACGACGCCGAGGCCACCGGCCTGCCTCCCGAGAACCAGGTGGCTCGCATCGCCCACGAGGTAGCCGGCGTGGACGTGGTGTTCATGGGGCACTCCCACGGCGCCATCGCCGACACCGTGATCGCCGGCGTGCACGTCGTCCAGGCCAAGAACTGGGCCGAGAGCCTGGCCGAGGTAAACGTGCGCATGGAGCGGCCGGCCGACGGCGCCTGGCGAGTCGCCACCATCGAGGGACGTCTGCACGCCGGCGACCCCGCCAACCCCGACAGCGCTTTCCTCGACGCCCTGCGCTGGGAGCACGAGCGTACGCTGGCCTACGTGCGCTCCACCGTCGGGCGCTCCGCCGAGGCCATGTCGACGCGCTTCGGCCGGGTGCGTGATACGCCGGCCGTGGACTTCGTGAACGAGGTGCAGCGGCGCGTGACCGGCGCGGACCTCTCCGCCGCCGCGGCGTTCACCACGGGCGCGGAAATTCCGGCGGGAGACGTGCGCGTGGCGGATGTCGCCGGGCTCTACATCTACGACAACACGCTGAAGGCCGTGCGCGTCTCGGGCGCCGAGCTGCGCGCCTTCCTCGAGCGCTCGGCGAGCTATTTCCGGTCCTGGCCCGTGGACGAGGGCGAGTCGCTGATCGACGGCGCGTTCCCAGGCTACAACTTCGACATGGTGTCCGGGGTCGATTACACCATCGACCTGTCGCGCCCGGTGGGCGAGCGCATCCGGGACCTGCGCCGGGACGGCGCTGCCGTACGCGACGACGACGAGTTCACGCTCGCGCTCAACAGCTACCGCCAGCAGGGCGGCGGCGGCTTCGACATGGTGGCCTCGGCGCCGGTCGTCTACGACGGTCAGCGCGAGATGCGTGAGATCCTGTTCGAGGAGGTCGGCCGCGCGGGCGAGCTGCGGGCGGCAGATTACCACCGGGAGAACTGGCGCATCGTCCCCGAGGAGGCCGCCCTACACCTCGAGCGCGAGGCCGCCGGAGCCGGTACGCCGAATTCCGGCGCCGGAGCGGAGTCGAAGGCCGGCGCGACCAGGTTGCGCGTCATCTCCACCAACGACTTCCACGGCTCCCTGCTCCCCACCCGCCCGGGCTTCGCGAACGGCCGCGAAGTGGGCGGCGCGGCCGCGCTCACCGCGCTCTTCGGGGCCGAAGCCGAGGGCTTCGGCGGCCCGACTCTCCGCGTCAGCGGCGGCGACATCTACCAGGGCACGCCGCTCTCCAACCTGACCGGGGGGCGCTCTACGGTGGCGTTCTTCAACGCCGCGGGCTACGACGCCGCCGCGGTCGGCAATCACGAGTTCGACTGGGGCGTCCGCACGCTCGCCGACCGCGCCGAGCAAGCGGACTTCCCGCTGCTCGCCGCCAACGTCGTCGTGGCGGGCACCGACAGCGTGCCGCCGTGGACCGCGCCGGTCGCGCGCCTGGTGGCGCGCTCGGCCGACGGCTCCGACTCGGTGCGCGTGGGCGTCATCGGCCTCGCCACCGAGGAAACACCCAACGTGACGCGCCGCTCGAACGTCGCGCACCTGGAGTTCACCGACCCGACGCTGGCGATCGACACGTGGGTCCCGCGCCTCCGGGCCGAGGGGCACGACTTCGTAGTCGTGATCGGGCACGTGGGCGCGGTCTGCGACTCCGCCGGCGCGTGCTTCGGCGAGATGGTCGACATCGCTCGAGAGGTCACCCACCGCCCGGATCTGATCGTGGGCGGGCACACGCACAGGGCCATTACGCTGTTCGAAAACGGCATTCCCCTGGTCGAGGCCGGCGCTCGCGGCACCCGCTATTCCGTGACCGACCTGCGGCGGGAGCCCGGCGAGGAGAGGGCCCGCGCATGGATCCGCGGCCTGCCCACGACATTCGCCGACCTGGTCGATCCCGACAGCGCAGTCGCCGCGCTGGTCGCCGACTACCAGCGGGAGATCGGCCCCAAGGTCAACGAGGTCGTGGCGACCCTGGCCGATCCGCTGGACCGATCCCCCGGCGAGTACGCCCTCGGCCGCCTGATCGCCGACGCGCAGCGCGCCCAGACGGGCGCCGACATCGCCATGATGAACAACGGCGGCATCCGCGACGGCCTGCCGGCGGGTGAGATCACCTGGGGCATGCTGTACCGGGTGCAGCCCTTCGAGAATCGCATGGTGCGGCTGCGCCTGACGGGCGCGCAGGTCGTCGCCACGCTGGAAGCGGGTCTGGACGGAAGCGCGCCCGACCTCCACGTGAGCGGGATCCGCGTCGAGTACGACCCCGCCGCCGGCGCCGGCGCTCGCGTGCTCGCGGTTCGACTCGAGGACGGCACCGCGCTCGATCCGGAGGCCACCTACTGGGTTGCCGTCAACGACTTCATGGCGCAGCGCGGTGACGGCCTCGACCCGCTGGGCAACCCGCTGGAACGGGACGACCAGGGGATGCTCGACCTGGACGCGCTGATCGACTATCTGGGCACCCAGCCGCAGCCTGTCGGGGCGCCCGGCGAAGCCCGTTTCGTAGCCGTGGGCGCGGACGCGGCGGGCGGCCGGTGACCGGAGGGCTGAGCTCCGATCGGCCCGGCCTGGAGGTCACGCGCGAGCTGATCGCGCGTCTCCCCAAGACCGACCTGCACGTCCACCTGGACGGCTCGCTTAGACCCGGTACGCTGCTCGAGCTGGCCGGGGAGCGAGGCGTGGATCTGCCCGCGGCGAATGCGGACGGCCTCGCCGCGTTCATGCACGTCACCGACGCGCAGGACCTGATCGAGTACCTCGACCGCTTCAGCATCACGCTGGCCGTCCTGCAGGACGTCGACGCTCTCGAGCGCGCGGCGTACGAGCTGGGTGAAGACGCCGCCGCCGAAAACGTCCGCTACATGGAGGTTCGCTACTCGCCGGCGCTGAACACCGAGCGCGGCCTGTCCCACGAGCAGGTCGTGGACGCCACGCTGCGCGGCTTCGGCCGCGCCGAGCGCGAACACGGAGTCCGCATAGGGCTGATCATCTGCGGCATCCGGAACATGAGCCCGGCGGTCACCATGGCGCTGGCCGACCTCACGGTCGCCTACAAGGGGAAGGGCGTGGTAGCGCTGGACCTGGCGGGGCCGGAGAACAACCACCCTCCGGGCGATCACAGGGAGGCCTTCGAGCGCGTGGTGCGCGCCAACATGCCGGTGACGGTGCACGCCGGCGAGGCGTTCGGTCCCGCATCGATACACCAGGCCATACACCTGTGCCACGCCAACAGAATCGGCCACGGCACGCGCCTGCGCGAAGATCCCGACCTCGAGCAATACGTGAATGACCGGCGCATAACCTTGGAGTGCTGCCCTACTTCCAACGTCCAGACGGGAGTCGTAGCTTCACTCGAAGCCCACCCGATCAGGCACTACTACGACCTGGGCCTGATGGTGACGATCAACACCGACAACCGGCTCATGAGCGGGGTCACGGTCACCGAGGAGGTCTGGCGCACGCAGCGAGCGGCGCGGTTCTCCTGGGCCGAGCTGTGCGACGTGATCGAGACGGGATTCCGCGCGGCGTTTCTTCCCTACCAGGAGCGGCGGCGTCTGATCGCCGAGGTGCGCGCCGAGGTCGCCGAGATCGAAGCGGAGGCCCTGCAGCGGGCGGCGACGCCGACTTGAGTGGTCCGTGTACGCACGAAGGGGTCCGCCGGAGAACCGGCGGACCCCTTCCGCGTATGCCGAGAACGGCCTAGAAGAAGTACTTGATGCCGATCTGGGTCTGGAACTGCAGCACCAGGTTCGACCCGAGCACGTCCTCGGTGAAGAAAGAGTCGCCGACCTCGTAGAGAACCTCGTTGGTGGCCGTGTCGAAGCCCCGCGCCTCGAGCAGGTTCTGATCCGAGCCGAAGACTCCCATCACCCGGCCCAGTCCGCACACGCCCTCGGTGAGGTTGGAGTCCGGATCGGACTCGTCGCAGAACAGTCGTCCGAAGCCGTTCAGCACGTTGAAGAAGTCGACCTGGATCTCCGCCCGCTGACCGGCAACCGTGGAGAATTCCTTGGTGATCCGCATGTCCAGCTGGTGCTGCCACGGGTACTTGCAGGTGTTGCGCTCCAGGATCTCGCCCACGTGATCTCCCACGCACGCGTGGTCCGCCAGTAGCTGCGCATAGGTATCCCGCTGCGCGGCCGCCTCGTCGCCCGTGGCCTGCAGCGGCAGGTCGTCGGGAGCGAACACGAACGGCCGGTCGTTGAAGCGTATCCCGTCGCCGTTGATGTTGCCGCCAACCGCGGGGCTCCATGGACGTCCGCTCTGGCTCCTCCAGATGCCCGACAACTTGAACCCGTACGGCAGATCGGACGCGCCGGACAGGATCAGCGTGTGGTCGCGCGCGAAGTCGCTGCGGCCCCAGGCCTTGTCGAAGTCGCCCGAGCCGCCCAGGTCGTTGGGCCCGAACGCGCCCACGAGCGGATCGTCGAAACCGCCACTCGCGGTGCAGCAGGAGTAGGGCGAATTGTCGTGCGCGAGCGTGTACGTGTACGAGCCGCGCAACTGGAAGCTGTCGGTGAACCTGTGCGCCCCGTCGAGCGTGGCGGTGAACGCGTCCGCGCGTCCGTCGTTGAAGTTGGCGAGCACCTGACCGAAGTCGGTGGTCACCTGCGAGGGCACGCTCGCCGAGCTGGTCGGGTCGAACTGCGAAGCCGGCGTGAAGACCTGCCGCCCGGCTTCGCCCGGCAGCGTGAACTGCACCGGACGCAGGTTGAGGTTGCGCACCGTGTACAGGTTGGTCGACTTGGAATAGAGCACGTCGAGGGAGATCTGCGAGCGGTCCCCGATCAGCGTCTCGTAGCCCAGGTTGCCCTTGAACGTCTCGGGAAACTCGAAGTCCTCCTGCCAGAGCACGAACGTGGGGATGCCTGCCGGACCGATGTCGCCCGCGCAGCCGGCCGGGTTGTCCGCGCCGTCGATCGCCCAGCCGGAGAAGCCCGATACCGACGGCGGAGCGTCGTCGTCTCCGTCCAGGATCGAGCCCGTGCAGATCGCCTCGACGATGGGCAACTCCGTCTGCAGCACGTTGCCGCCCAGCACAAACGGCACCCGGCCGTAGAAGTAGCCGGCGCCGCCCCGCAGAACGGCCGAACCGTCGCCCCGCAGATCGTACGCGATCGCGAGCCGGGGCGAGACGTTGTTGTTGTCCGTGGGCGCGAAGCCGGTGGGGAAGCCGAAGGCCCGCTCCACGTCGACGACGGGCTTGGGGCTGTCCCGGAAGCTCTGCTGATCGTAACGCACGCCCAGCGTGGCCGTCAGGCGCGGCGACGCCTGCCACTCGTCCTGGATGTACGCGGACCACTCGAACACGTCGAATTCACCCGAGGCGATCCCGCCGCCCTGCTGGAACGGGCGGAAGTAGCTCGCCGGCTGTCGCGCGGCAAAGTCATCGATGCTGTTGAAGATGTACTCGCCGGCGCCCTGGTTCTGGCTTCCCGGCGACTGGAACTGGTTGAAGATGTTGGTCAGCAGGAGGTTGCCGCCGATCTTCAGGTTATGGTCACCGGCCACGTGCGTGAAGTTGTCGATGAACTGCAACTTCTGCTCTTCCAGGTTGTTGTTGAAGGCCGCGAACGTGCCCCCGTACCTGGCCCTCTGGCCACCCGGAAGATTGACTGTCAACGCGGGCCGCAGGTCCGTGGCCTGGCGCGGCCTCTTTTCGTCGGCGAACTGGAAGCGGAACACGTTGAACGTGTTGTCGCTCAGCACGCTCTGGAGCTCGGCCACGAAGGAGTGCGAGTCGTCCTCCAACTTTTCGGCTCGGCTGGCCCCGTAATCGAAATCGAAGACGCCGTTCCACTCGTTGTCGTTGGAGAACGTAGAGAAGTTGTGCCTGAACGAGAGTCGATGGTCCTGGTTCAGCGTCCAGTCGACGCGGCCGAAGACCGTGATGGCGTCGTTCGACGTGGAGAACGGCGCGAATCCGCTCGCGGCGTCCGCCACGCCGTACTGGTTCTCGAGAATGTCGAAGAACTGGCCCATCTGCTCGAACAGCACGGGGTTCTCGCGCACCGCTCCCGGCGCGAACCGGCTCTGCGTGAGCGGCTGCTGCGGCTCGCGCCGCCGCTGGCCGTCAACCGACACCAGGAAGTGCACCTTGTCGCGCACGATGGGGCCGCTCAGGCGGCCGGCGAACTGCTGGACCTCGAAGTCGGTCGTAATCTCCGGATCGCTCGCCGGATCCACGAACGGACTCGCTGTGAGCGCGTCGTCGCGGAAGTTGCCGAAGATCGTGCCCTCCCAGTCGTTCGTTCCTCCGCGCGTCACCACGTTGACGATGCCGCCCGAGAAGTTGCCGAACTCCACGTCGAAGCCATTCGTGATGATCTGGAATTCGCGGATGGACTCCAGCGAGAACACGAACGGGATGCGGGAGCCGCCCCGGTTCTCACCGAAGAAGGCGTTGTTGGCGTCCACTCCGTCGATCTGGATGCTGGTCTGGGACGAGCGCTGGCCGCCGATCGCGAACTGGCCGCCGGTCGTGGTGCCCTGGTCGGGAGCCACCAGCCCCGACAGGTTGATGAAGTCGACGAAGTCCCGCCCCAGGGACGGCAATTCCTCGATCTCGTCCTGGCTGACGAACTGCGTCACGCCGCCGTCGGCGACGTCGATCGCCGTGCGTTCGGCGCTCACCTCGATCCCGGCCAACTCCACGGCGCTGGCCTCGAGCTGGAAATTCGCCACGGACGACTGCGCGATCATCACCCGCAGCCCGGTCAGAGTGGCGCCCCTGAAGCCGATGACCTCGGTGCCCACGTCGTAGATGCCCGGCGGCAGCAGGCGCAGCGTGAAGGTTCCATTCGAGCCGCTGAGCGCGGTTCTCTGGAACCCCGTCTCGGTGTTGCGCGCCGTCATGACGACGCCGGGAACGGGCTGACCGTCCGCGCCGGTTACGCGGCCGCGTATCTGCCCGGTGGTCGATACGGCCTGGGCGTCCAGGTCGGCGGCGAAGCCGGCCGAAAGGACCAGCGCCAGCGCGCCGACCAGTCCGGTCACGCGCCCGGGAAGCATGGCGTTCGCCCGGCGGGAACGTGCCGCGCGGCTGGTTGGTTGGCTGATCAATTGCACGAGACCTCCACGATGTCCGCGAGGGAACGCGGGAATATCTGGCCGCCGCCGAAGAAATTGGCGCCGAAGCCGTTGATGTCGTAGCACGTCCCGACGGTGAACTGGGTAGTCAGCGTGTTACGGTCGGTGACGCCGTCGTCGATTCGGATTATGACTTCTCCGCT
>JBDLIA010000053.1 GCA_039715185.1 Gemmatimonadota bacterium | reverse complement strand
GCGTGATGCGCCCGCGGGGCAAGGCGGAACGACGCGCCGTAGCCGTCGCTACGGCAAGGAGTTCCAACGCCGCATCCGCGGGATGCAGCGCGCGCCGAACGCCTACGGGACTTCTGCAACGGTACACTAGCGGCAGCGCGCGGCCTCCGCGCGGGCCAGCCTGGCGACGGAGGGGTCGGCGGATCGGGCGGCTCCTTGGGCCACCCTGCACGCGTCGCGTCGGCGACCCTGCGCGTGAAGCGCCCGCGCGAGCCACAGCAGCGCTTCGTCGCGCCCCCTCCAACCCGGATGATCGGACACGAGTCGGTCCAGATAGGAGACTGCCCGATCGGTCTCGCCCTTGGCCAGCACCCACTGTCCGAGCCTCAGCAGCGCCTCGGGTGCGGCCGGCGAGCGCGGATAGGCGTGCACCACCTCCAGGTAGTCGCGTTCCGCGGCGACGGGGTCGGCGCTGAGCCGAGCACGCAGCAGCAGCGCCCTCCCTCGGGCGGCGCCAGGCGCCGTACGCTCCGACGTTTCGAACCAGCGCGCCAGCTCCCGCCTGGCGGCGTCCGCGTCTCCCTCCCAGAGGAAATCCTCTGCTCGAGCAAGGCGATCCTGCGCGGCCACCTGCGTGGCGTAGGCGCCCGTGCCGAATGCGGCCGCCAGCGCCCAGGCGAACCCGGCGCGCGCAAGCGCGGCCATCACGCGGCGCGCGGCGCCCGGCGCACCGACAGTCGGTGCAGGAGTTCCTCGAGCACCGCACGATCGCCCGAATTGGTGGACTTCAGCAGCCGGTCGGCGCGCGCGAGGTCCGCGACCGCGCCGCGGATGCTTCCGGCGTTCCAACCGCCCGCCTGAGCGGAAAGCCTCCGGGCGACCCAGCGCTGGTGGGGGGGCAACGCCGACTCCAGCGCGGCGGGGCCGCCGTTGACCGCCAGACCCAGCCTCAGGAAGTGCGTGCCCAGGCCGAGGACCAGGCCCACACCCGACTCGCCGCCGTCCAGGAGGACGGGGATCGCCGCGCGCGCATCCGCCAGCTTGCCGCTGCCAACCAAATCGAACCACGCCCAGCGATCCTGAGTCCGGATGGGGCCTACCGCGGCCTCGACATCGGCCACCTCGATCCGACCTCGATCGCCCACGTACGCGCACAGTTTGTCGAGCTCCGCTGTCAGAACGCCCAGATCCGTTCCGATGACGCCCACGAGCGAGCGAGCGGTTTCGGGGGCGATGGTCACTCCGCGCTCACCGGCGGCGGTGGCCAACCACCCCGGCAGGTCGGACGCGTCGAGACGCGCGCATTCCACCGACTGCGTCTCCTTCCGGAGTCTTTTCCAGACCTTCGCGCTGCTGCGTGCGGGCAGGTCGGCGACCAGCACCAGGACCAGCCCCGGCGGCGGCTGGTCGACGATCCCTTCGACGAGCTTGCGCAACCGCGCTGCCCCCGAAAGTGCCTCGGCCTCGCGCAGGATCACCACCCGCCACTCGGCCATCATCGGGGGCGTTTGCAGCACCGAGGCGAACGCCGACTCCTCCGTGTCTCGAGCCGACAGGCGATCCAGGTTGAAATCGGTGGTCGCGGGGTCGACGTGGGCGGCGATGATCGCGCGCTCGGCTATCGCGCGCAGATAGGCCTCGGGCCCGTGTATGAAGAAGACGCCTCCGCGCAGGCCGTTTCCCAGCCCATCCTCGAGTGCCTGCGGAGTCCCCAGAGGCACCCGTGGGCTCAGCGGCGGAGGTCCGGGGCGGCGGCCCGGTCGACCAAAAGACCCGGCCGAGCTCTAAACTCGGGCGGATCCAGAAACACCGTGGGATAGCCGGGGTCCCGGCCAGAAACCTGCTGGAGGACGGTCCGCATGTGGCTGTGCGGCAGGCCCACATCGCCGAGCCAGACACCGGGGACGGTCGTATCCGCCCGATAGAGGCGGGGACCAGTCAAATACGCTCCGCCACCAAGCTGCGGTGCCATCGGCGACGGCCCCGGCAGGCGTGCCTGCACCGGCGCCAGCTCCACGGGCTCGGCGGCGCCCTCCGCGGTGCGCAGGAGCGGGCTCCACGCGACGGCCGCCACCAGCGCGATGACCGCAGCGCCGGGAACCACGAGCTGCCCGGTCGCGATGAAGCGACCCCTGCGCCTTCGGTCTCGCGCGAGGCGCGCCCTCAGGCGAACCGTGAAATCCTCGCCGGCACGGACAGGAGGAAGCGACTCGACCAGCGCACAGCTGCGCCGGATGGACCGATCGTAACGGGCGCACGGCAGACACTCGGTCGCGTGCCGTCGCCACCGATCAGCGGTATCGGGGTCCATCACGCCATCCACGTACTCGGCGTGACGCTCCCGGAATCCGTCGCACCCCAGGGAACCGGCGAATCCGGCTATCGGGTGCCTGTTAGACTGGTCGAAACCCATCGAACCACTCCGTACCGATACGAAGACGCGTCGGCTCCTCCCGAAGTCCCCGAGCGAGGACCAACGACCGACCGTCCGACCGGATCTGGTACGGCGAACCGGCGTCCGAGGTTCCCCTCGAGCGCCGGTTGCTTCGAAAAGCAAACGGGGCCGCGGTACGCCCCGCGTGCCCCGTTGCTCCACCCCACGGAAGCTACGCGAACCTATGCACGAGTTCGGCGAGCACCGTGGCCATACGCCGCCACCCCGGCGGCTACTTCAATTTATCGGCGATGATCTGGGCGAAGTTGTTGCGCGCCCGGTTCAGCCGGCTCTTCACCGTACCGAGGTTGACGCCCGTAATATCGGCGATTTCCTCGTACGTCTTTCCCTGCAGTTCACGAAGAACGAACACGATCCGATGGTGCTCGGGCAGCTTGGTCACCGCCCACTCCACCGTCTCCTTCAGATGCCGCTTACGGAACAGATCGTCGGGCCTGTAGCTGTTGTCTTCCCACTCGAGCGGCCTGTGATCCGTATCCCAGTTTTTCTTGATCGCCTGGAACAGCACCAGCGGATTGCGCGATCGGTTGCGCAACTCGTTCTTGGCCAGGTTCCCGGAGATCGTGTAGATCCAGGTGGAGAACTTCTTGGTTTGGTCGAACCGGTGCAGGTGCCGGTAAACGCGCACGAACGTCTCCTGGACCAGATCCTCGGCCCGATCCCGGTCGCCGATCGTGCGGTAGATGAAGTTGAGCAGGCGATCCTGATAACGGCCGACGAGTTCGTCGAAGGCGCGGTACTCGCCCGCGAGAAACTCCGCGACCAGCTCGCTGTCATTCCGAGCGAGCAGGCGTTCGCGAGTTTCGCTCGCCGGAACCGACGCTATCACCCGTGCGGCCATCGTTCGCCTCCTTCGCTTTCCGAAGGGGAGCAAGCGCCGGGACGTTCCCGACCGCCGCTGCCGCCCTGCGAAGGGGCAGTTTCCATACCACCCCGCCCCACCGTCTGCACCCAACTGTAATAAGTTGTCGCACAACGATTTGCGCAATGCTCTCGAACGCAGGCGCGCGCACCCTCGCCTGGGAACGTCCGAAAAAGGGGACGCGAGCCATTCCGCCACTGACCCACTTCTGCCACAGGGAGTGGCGCGGCTAGCGGCGGCTTTGCAGCCAGGCCTCGGTCAGGAACAGGCTGCAGAGGGTTTTTGCGTCGGTGATGTCGCCGGCCCGAGCCGACCGCAGGGCGCCAGCGAGGCTCGTGTGGACCACCTCGAGGTACTCGTCGGCTTCGGGGCCAGCCGTGCCCGCGTGCACGTCCCACGCCACGAAAAGCCGGATGCGCTCGTCCGTGAACCCCGGCGTAGTCAGGATCTCCCCCAGCTCGTGCATCTCTCCGGCGACCAGGCCGGTCTCCTCCTCCAGTTCGCGCCTCGCACACGCCTCCCACCCCTCGTCCGGTGAGTCCCGGGTACCGGCCGGAACCTCCAGTAGTCGACCGCCGCCGGCGTAGCGATACTGGCGCAGCAATGCTATCCGTGGATCGTCCGCCTCCGGGGGATCCAGGAGCGGCAGGACGGCGCTCGCTCCCGGGTGCTCGATCAGCTCGAGTTCGCCCGTCCTGCCATCGGGAAAGCGGACCGTGTCCACATTGAGCCTTACCACCCTCCCATCGTAGACGACGCGTCGATGTACGCGCGCCGACCGGTCGCTCATCCGGCGGAGTCCGAGGCGCCCTCGTCCGCAGCGTCCACCAGCTCGACCGGGCCCAGTTCGAGCGCCTCGATGTCGGCCCTTATGGCGCCGGCGTCGCCCACCACCGTGATAGCGAAGCGATCCGGACGCAGTCGCTCGCGCGCCACTCGCGCCGCGTCCCCCGTGGAGACCGAGCGCACGCGATCCTGGTAGGTGGCGAGATAGTCGTCGGGCATGCCGTAGATGAACTGGCCGGCCAACCTGGCGGCGAGCTGCTGCACCGTCTGGAGTTGGAGCGGAAGGATGCCGGCGATGTAGTCGCGCGCGGCTTCCACCTCCGCATCCGTCGGACCCTCGTCGCGCAGCAGCCGCACCTCGTGCAAGGCCTCTCGCAACGCCGCCGCCGTAACGTCGGTTCCGACCGCGGCGCCGATGGAGAAGGGGCCCGGGCGACGACGCGCCGAGAACCCGCTCCTGGCCCCGTAGGTGAAGCCGTTGCGCTCACGCAGGTTCATGTTGAGGCGACTGGTGAAAGCTCCCCCCAGCACCGTGTTCATGACGCGGATCGACAGATAATCCGGGTGCGCCCGCTCCACGCCGATATCCGTGATGCGGAGTTCCGACTGTACGGAACCCGGCCGGTCCACGAGGAAGACGGTGGTCCGGTCTACGCGAGGCTCTACGTCGAAGCGGAGTGCCTCTCCCACGTCCTCCGCCCAGTCTCCGAACTGGCGCCGCGCCGCGTCGACGGCCACCCGCGGCGCGATGTCGCCGACGATGACGAGCGCCGCGTGGCCCGGCCCGAAAGCCGACCGGTAAAAGGCGACGACGTCATCGCGCTCGATCGCGCTCACGGTCGTGCGGGTGCCCGCCGCCGGCCGACCGTAGGGCACTCGCGGCGCGAACGTAAAGCGCGCAGACATATCCGACGCCAGCGAGCGCGGATCCTTCCGGCGTTGGAGCAGGCTGGCCATCTGCCGCTCGCGCACGCGGAGCACTTCGTCCTCCGGGAACGACGGCTCGCGCACGACCTCGGCGAGCATGCCCAGCGCCTGGTCGAACCTCTCCGCCGGCACCGTGGTCCCGCCCACGATGCTGTCCCAGCCAGCGCTCACGTCCAGCTGGATGCCCGCGGACTCCAGCGCCCACGCGAGCGCATCGGCGTCGCGCCGCTCCGTGCCCGACTCCAGCAGCTCGCTCAGCGCCCGGGCCAACCCGGCGCGTCCGGGCGACTCGTCTGCCACGCCCATGCGCACCGCGAACGACGCGGCGACCACGGGCAAATCTCCCTGGCGGGCCACGATGACTTCCAGCCCGTTCTCGAGCTTCGTTCGGTGCACCTCCGGTGCCCGGAACGGGCGCTGCGGACCGGGCGGTGGGGCGGAAGTGCGACTCGAGGCGCTCACGACCGATCCCCCGGAACGTATGTCAGCACGGCCCTGTTGTCGGTCGTGATGAATCGCTCGGCGAAAGCGCGCACGTCCTCCGCCCGAACGGCGCGTATGCGGTCCAGTTCGCTGTTGACTCGCGCCGGGTCGTCGAACAGCGACGCGAACATGGAAAGCTGGTCCGCGCGCTCGCCCACCTGCTGGAGCATCGACAGCTCGGCTGTCTCCATGAGGTGTACGGCCCGCTCGACGTCGCGCTCCTCCACATCCCGGAGCGCCCCCGACTCCTCGTGCAGCGCCGCCTCGAGCTCCTCGACCGGGACCCCGGGACGTGCCGTGGCCCACGTGACCAGCATGGAGGCGCCTACCACCACCGGGAACGCATACGCCACCACGTCCTGCGCGACCTGTCGTTCTCGCACGAGCCCCCGATACAACGACGAAGCGCGTCCGTATGCGAGCACGTGCGCCGCGACCGCCGCCGGGTAGTGCGCCGGGTCTCCGTACGGCGGGATCCGGTACGCGACGTAGACGCGAGGCAGCGAAATGTCTCCTTCAGCCAGCTCGCGCACCTCACCCCCCAGCGTCGCGGGCACTTCCGCGCGTCCGGGCAGAGGAGGCACCACAGGCCCACCCGGGATCGGCCCGAAGTAACGCTCCACCAGGTCCCGGGCGTGACCGGAGTCGAAATCCCCACAGACGGTCAGGACGGCGTTGTTGGGGGCGTAGAATGTCTTGAAGAACGCCTCGACGTCCTGCAGCGACGCCGCGTCGAGGTCTTCCATCGACCCGATCACGCTGTGGTGATAGGGATGATCCGCGGGGTACATGAGCGCCTGTATGCGCTCATCCCAGTCACCGTATGGCTGGTTGTCCACGCGCCAGCGACGCTCGTTCTTCACGACGTCCCGCTGGTTGTCCAGCTTTTCCTGCGTCATGGCGGGAAGCAGCCAGCCCATGCGATCCGACTCGAGCCAGAGTCCCAGCTCGAGGCGATCGGCCGGGAGCGTCTCGAAGTAGTTGGTGCGGTCCAACCACGTAGACCCGTTCAGCGAGCCACCCGCCTTTTCTATCTCTGCGAAGTGCCGCGATTCGGGCACGTTCTCCGAGCCCTGGAACATCATGTGCTCGAAAAGGTGCGCGAAGCCGGTCCGCCCCGATTGCTCGTTCCGCGAGCCCACCCGGTACCAGAGATTGACAGCGACCACGGGCGCCGATGGCTCGGGCGACAGGATCAGATCCAGCCCGTTGTCCAGCCGCAGGCGTTCGAAGGGGATATCAACCACCTGGACGATCTCCGGCGTCAGTGTGCCCCATGCGTTTCCTCGATCGATACCGTTTTCGGGCCCTGCAGAGCCGCCAACGGGACGAGCACGCTCTCCCGAAGTACGTACCGCGCCGTCAGCGACGTATTCCGCTCGATCGGCCCACCCTCTACGGGGGCGCGGTTTCCAACAAGGCCTCCGCGCCATGCTAGGGTTTCCAAGCGCAACATGTGAAACGGATCGCTGACCAGAAGTCCGGATTTCAGCCCGCGCTCCAGGAGAATCCGAGCCGCTTCTCCCATCGACTCCGCGGACGTGCGGCCGCGCATCTCGACCAGGATGACGGAATCGGGCACCCCCGATTCCATCGCGTATAGACGCGCCACCTCGGCCTCGCTGATGGTATCTCCGGTACCGACTCCACCCGTGAACAGTATGCGAGGCGCCAGTCCTTCCTCATACAGCGCGATCGCGTGATCCACCCTCGACCGGAGCACCGGAGACGGCCGGCCATTGTACTGGGCGGCGCCCATCACGATGATCGCGTCGGAGCGCCGCAGCTCGGGTCGCGAGCCCGCCACCACGACGAATACTACGAGCACGAGCCACGCGAGCGCCGCCACCAGGGCCAGGGTGGACAACACGCGGGCTGAGCGGCGGGCGGACGGGCGCACCGTGGCTACAGCGGCGCGGACAGGCGATCCCGCAGCGCCATCGGCCCAAGACTACCCTCGAGCAGCATCCGCGCGGTCTTGGGACCACCCTCGATGGCTTCCTCGATCTCCTGCAGGAACGGGCCGTCCCCCGCTCGTGCCGCCTCCTCGGCCCGGATGAGCGCCTCCTGGGCGTCCACGTCGCGCGAAATCGCCGCAGCCGCCAGGGCCGCCAGGGCTTGCGCTTCCATGTCCTCCGTGGCCCGGCTGGACGCCGCCAGCAACTCGCGCGCGGCCTCTTCGCTTCCGCCACGCTCGAGGTGCATCAGCCCGACGAGGACCCGCGTCCATTCGTCCTCCGGCGCCCGTTCCAGGGCCTCTTCCATCGCGTCGATGGCGTCATCCAGGTGATCCGTCAGCGCGAGCGCGCCACCGAGCTCGGCGTACGCGACGGGGTCATCGGGGTCCAGCCGAACGGCCTCCTTCAGGTGCCCCAGCGCCTCGTCGAGCAATCCGTGACGAGCAAGGTAGGCGCCGTACTGGAGGCGCGCGGCGGGAATATCCGGCCCGGACAGTGCCGCCGCCCGCAGCGCCACCTCCGCGTCGGGATCGTCCCAGGCGGCGAGCGCCGAGCCCGCCAGCGCCAGAAGTTGCGGGTCCGCGGGGTTCTGCGCGAGGCATCTTCGGAACCGTTCGCGCGCGCTCTCGTCCAGACCGAGTTCCTGCTCCGCCACGCCCAACCAGCCGAGCACATATGGATCGTCGGGCTCGGCGTTCAGGGCGTCGCGCAGGGAGGTCGCCATCTCCTCCCAGCGACCCTGCTCGCCCAGAGCCACTGCACGCCCCAGGACATCCGTGTGCCAGGCCTCCCCGCCGGATCCGTTGTCGCTCATGCGCCGAACTTCCTCAATCGTCGCGCGTGCGCGAGCGCCAATGCCATGATGTTGCGCCCGGCGATGGTGCCTATCTCTCCGGCCAGACAGGCGCGCTCGCCGAAGCCCGAGGTCCCTCCCCTGCACCACTGCGACGCGATCAGCAGCGGGACTGGGTGCCAGGAATGGCTGGCCATGACGGCCGGCGTGGAGTGATCCCCGGTGACCACGATCACGTCCGGGTCGAGATCCTCCAGATCCGGCAGGAGCGCGTCGATCGCTTCAATGGCCGCCACCTTGGCCGCGAAATCGCCGTCTTCTCCCCGCGAATCGGTATGCTTGAAGTGGAGGAAGTGGAAGTCGAACTCGGAGTAGCGTGACGTCACCGTCGCGACGGCCGCTGCGTCGGTCTCAGGGGTGGCGGCCACTTCCATGCCGAGCAGCCGGGCCACGCCCTGGTACATGGGGTAACGAGCGGTCGCCAAACACCGCAGGCCGTACCGCTCGGTCATGGACGGGTAGCGCTCGTACAGGGCGAAGCCACGCGCCAGCAGTCCGTTGGCGGGGCTCTCCGCGCGCAGCGCTGCGCGCGCGTCCGCGAGAACGCGGTCAACGAGAGCGGCGGTGCGTTCCGCCGCGGGTGCCGTCGCGCGAGGCCGCAGCGGCTGGGCCCCGGTCCTCTGGGGATCGGTATCCTCCAACTCGTCCGAAAGTCCCTCTCCGCGCAGAATCATGACCGCGCGGTGCTCTTTCTCGGCCTCCCAGAACAGCTCCAGGCCGTCGGGAGTGCCCACCCGCTCGCGCAGCAGCCGCACGACGCGCCGCCCCTCCTCGTCGGGTGGTCGACCGGCGCGCCGGTCGACCACGCTTCCGGTGTCGTCGAGGGTAGCCAGGTTGAGGCGCGCCGCCAGATCGCCGGGCCGGAGGTCGAAGCCCACGCCCAGGGCGCTAAGAACGCCGCGCCCTATCATCCAGCGCCGCGGATCGTAGCCGAACAGCGCCAGGTGCCCGGGCCCGCTACCGGGCGTGACGCCGACGCCTACGGGGCGCTGGAGCCCGACCGCGGCGCGGCCCGCGACGCGGTCCAGATTCGGCGTTCTCGCGGTCTCCAGCTCCGTGAGGCCCGTCGCCGGATCCGGCAATCCGCCCACGCCGTCCATGACGACGAAAACGATGCGCGTATCGGCGGTCTGGACAACCGCGTCCGGAAACTCCCTGTCCATTGCCATGAGAACCGAGGGGTGGCTGCGACGAACCGGCGGGAGACGCCGAAACAGGTCCTTGTCGCCTCCGAAAACGGCCCAGCAGCGTCGGCGGTCAAGTTACCACGGAGCGGCGGGCTGGCAACCTTCGGTCGATCGGGTGGTTCGTCAGGATCGCCGCTCGCCGGTCATCACCGCCATGGCGTCGCCTGCGTCCCCAGGTGGCTCGGTGAGCAGGCTCACGATCCAGGTGGCCAACAGCGACAGGGCGAAAGCGGGAATCAGTTCGTAGAGGTGGGACTTCAGCGCCGGCGTATTGTACCAGACTATCGTCGTCAGGGCCCCCGTGAGCAGGCCGGCCAGGACGCCGGCGTGCGTGGTGCGACGCCAGAACAACGCCAGCACCGTGGTCGGGCCCAGGGCGGCCCCCAGCCCCGCCCACGCGACCAGCACCAGCCACAGGACGAGCCCCTCCGCGGACCATCCCAGCACCAGAGCGACGGCCACCAACGCGGTGACGACGGCGCGGCTGATGCCTACCAGCTGGCGGGGAGTCAGCTCGCGCCCTCCGCCCATGATCTTCTGGTAGATGTCGCGCACGAGGGTGGATGCGGCCACCAGGAGCTGCGAGTCGGCGCTGGACATGATCGCCGCGAAGATGGCGGCTACGACCACCCCGAAAGCAACGGGCGGCAGGAGTTGGGAGGACAACGCGGGAAACAGGTTCTCGGCGTCGGCGAGGGGCACGGCATCGACGGTGGCGAAGTAGAGCCGGCCCAGCAGTCCCACGACGATCGCCCCGGCGGCCATGAGCGCATTCCACGCGGTCCCGACGACCGCCACCCAGCGCAACTGCGCGGGGTCTTCGATAGATATGTAGCGCACCAGGATGTGCGGATTGCCGGGCGATCCAAGGCCTATTCCGACGAAGCCGATGAGCGCTCCGGCGCCTATCGCGAGAGGATCCAGGAAGCCACCGGACCCGGCCGGCTGCAGCGCGACGAGGCCCTGCCACGCCGCCGCGGGCCCGCCCGCGCCCGCAACCGCGACCAGAGGCACCACGAGCAGCACGCCGAGCATCAGGATCGCCTGGATGGTGTCGGTGAGGCTCGCCGCCAGAAATCCTCCCAGAAGCGTGTAGGCCAACACGATCACCGCGGTCAGCAGCACCCCCTGCGCGGGCGCGAGGCCGAAGCTCGCCGCCATCGCCTTGCCCCCGCCCACGAACTGAGCGGCGACGTACATCACCATGAAGACGAGGATCACGAGGCCTGCGGCGAGTCTCAGCGTGCCGCGCCGGTCGTCGAAGCGCGCGGCCAGGAAGTCGGGGATCGTGATGCAGTCGTGCGCCCCGGCGAAGCGCCTGAGCCTGGGCGCGTAGAAGAGGAAGAGCAGCGCCTCCACCGCCGTGTAGCCGACCACCGCCCACAGCGCCGAAGCGCCCCGCACGAAGGCCAGGCCGGTGACGCCGGTGAGGAGCCACACGCTCCGTCCCGACGCGACCGCGGACAGCGCCACGACCAGCCGGTTCATGCGCCGCCCGCCGACGAAGAACTCGCCGATCCCGCGCGACGAGAAGCGGCTGGACCATGCGCCGATTCCGACCAGCACGATCAGGTAGGCCACGAAGGCGGCGATCGCCCACCCATCCGCCTGAACCTGCGGTCCGAAGGACGCAGGCTCCTGGGCCGGGAAGACGCCCCCGAGCGTCACCGGCACCGCCCCCTAGAGCGCGGCGCTATCGTTGGAGTCGTCCGCGTCCGTGATGCGCTGGTCGGGGTCCAGACGCGCCTCGGCCGGGCGCTCCGACGTGGTCACCTCCACCGTCTGCTCGCGCTCCCGAGACGTCAGGCGCCGGCGAGCGTCTCCGACCTGAAGGTCGACCGGCATCCAGGCGTCGCCCGCGCGCGTGACGGTCACCGTGGTCCGCCAACCGTCGGCGACCTCCACGGTCTCGGCGGCGGCGATGGCGTAGTCCAGGCTGGTGGTCCGGAAGAGCCACTGATCGAAGAACCAGGCGAGATCCTGACCGCTCGCCTCCTCGAGGGCCGCGCGCAGGTCGGCGGGCTCGGGGTGGGAGAACTTGTTGCGCTGGTAGTAGAGCTTGAGGCCGCGGCGCATCGCGTCCTCGCCCAGCAGCTCGCGCGCCATGTACAGCACGGCGGAGCCCTTGTTGTAGGACATCCGCCCGTAAGCCTGGAAGCTCGAGAAATCGGCCGCGTGCTGGTCCACGACCTCCGACTCGCCGCTGCCGTCCCACCCGCCCACCGTGTTGACCAGACCGCCCCACGCGTCTGCCGTGGTCTGGCCTCCCGACGCCTCCCCGAACCACGTCGTCAGGAAGCTCGCCATGCCCTCGTCCAACCAGGGGTGGCGCCACTCGTTGCTCGCCAGAATACCGTGCGCGTACTGGTGTGCGGTCTCGTGCACGATCAGCCCCAGCTGCGCCCCCCCGTCCATGATCAGCATGGGGAACTCCGTGCCGCCGCCCTCGATCCGGTGGATGTTGGTGAACTGGGGCCACGGGTAGGTGTCGAAGATCTCCTGCATGTAGTCGAGAGCGGCGTAGGTTCGCTCCAGCACCACGCCGTTCCCCCACTCTTCCTCGTCGCCGGGCTGATACAGGACGTGGACCGGGAGGTCCTTCCAGCGACCGCCCTCGTAGATGTATTCGGGCGATGTGCTCCACGCGAAGTGATGCACCTCCTCCGCCAGGAACCTCACCCGCTTGCGGCCCGGCTCGATCGTCTCCGCCAGCAGGCCGAGCGCCCCTGCCGGAGGCGCCTCCCCGTAGGCGTCACGCGCCAGGGAAAAGGGCCTGAACCCTGCCGCCGCGGCGGCCTCGTAGCCGGGATCACCCGACACCGGCACGCCCGTCGATGCGACCACCTGATCGGCGGCCAGGTCCAGGGTGACGTCCCAGGCGCCGAACTCGCCGAAGAACTCCCCGGGCCTGATCAGGGGGTTCACCTTCCAGCCCTCGTCATCGTACACGGCGATGCGGGGGTACCACTGGGCAAAATCGAAATGCCGGCCCCGCCGTCCCTGCCGGCGCGCCAAAGTGGCGAGCCTCGCCTGCCAGTCGATGCGGACGACGACGGTCTGCCCTCGAGCGAGCGGCCGCGCCAGAGGAAGCGCCATGACGGTCGAGTCGGGGGCACCCGGATAGACGGGGGTCACCCCCTGGCCATCTATCTCCGCGGCGGAGATGCGCTCGAACGCGTGCTCGTCCGGCCCCAGCTCCTGAAACGGGCTCTCGTCCTGATGCTCCGCGTCGTACGTGGCCCACCCGCTGTTCGGGCGGAAAGCGTTCAGGTATTGCTGGAACCAGAGTGTGTCGATGGCCTCCCGCGACCGGTTCGTGTAGCGGAGCTCGGCGCGCGCGTTCAGCAGGTCCGGCCCCTCCTCCAGCCGGGCCTCCACTCGGTACTCGACGCCGTTGCGGAAATCCATATCGGGCGCCACCTCGACCGTGGGCGCGGGCGGAGCGACCTCCGGCGGGCTCAATTCGGGCCGGCTCTTGCCACAGGCCGCGAGCGACACGCTTACTCCAACAAACAGAACACTCGACTTCATCCGCATCGGTCTTCCTCGCCTGCCATGAAAGCCAAAGCCACCACTGGAATCGGCGTGCATCCTTGGAGACACGCCCGCTTCACGCAACGTTTCGGCCCTACGCCGCCGTCCCCGACGGCTATCGCGGTCCGCTCTGGACCGCGTCGCGTCGGAGCCCCATGTTGCCACGTTCCCGCCATCCATGATTCCTGACATCCCTACTTCTCCACGCATCTTGAGATGACCATGGGACGCTATCGGTTCGACGGCCGCTCGATTCAGGTCGCGGCGACGGTCGTGTCGCTCCTCATCCTGATCCTCCCCGGCGCCGCCAGTGGCATTCAGGATGAGCCCCCGGAAGGGACTCCGGCGGCGCTCGACGCCCGCGTGCTGGACGTCGTCGCCGCGGTGTCCGCCGAGCGCATCGAGCGCGACATCCGCGTGCTGGCCGAATTCGGCACTCGCCACACCATGTCGGACACGCTGTCCGCCACGCGGGGCATCGGCGCCGCGCGCAGATGGATCAGGGACGAATTCGACCGAATCTCGGCCGCTTGCGGGGGCTGCCTGGAGGTGTCCTTCCAGGGGTACGTCCAGGAGGGCAACGAGCAGTCCAGGATCCCGGTCGACACCCGCATAGTCAACGTCATAGCGATCCAGCGCGGCGCCGGCCACCCGGACCGCTACGTGATCATGTCCGGCGACATCGACAGCCGCGTGAGCGACGGCCTGGACGCGACGTCGGACTCCCCCGGGGCCAACGACAACGCGAGCGGCATGGCCGGCGCTCTCGAGGCCGCGCGCGTTCTGTCGCGCTACACTTTCGACAAGAGCATCGTCTACGTCGGGCTGTCGGGCGAGGAGCAGGGGCTGTACGGCGGACGGCACATGGCGCAGGTCGCCGCCGACTCGGGGTGGGTCATAGAAGGCGTTCTCAACAACGACATGATCGGCAACATCGAGGGAGTGGACGGCGTCGTCGACAACACCACGTTCCGCGTCTTCTCGGAGCCGGTTCCCCCTTCGACCACGGAGCGGCAGCACGCCTCGCACCGCTTTTTCGGCGGCGAGGTGGACGGCCCGTCACGGCAGCTCGCGCGCTACGTCCAGCGGATAACGAAGACGTACCTCGGAGACCGTAACGTGGGCGCGCTGCTGATCTATCGGCTCGACCGCTTCGGTCGGGGCGGCCATCACCGCCCCTTCAACGACGCCGGGTTCCCGGCGGTGCGAATCATGGAGACCCACGAAAACTATACCCGCCAGCACCAGGACCTGCGGGTGGAGGACGGGATCGCCTACGGGGACGTGATCGAGGGAATCGACTTTGACTACGCGGCCAAGCTCACGGCGGTCAACGCAGCTACCCTCGCTTCCCTTGCTTGGGCTCCACCGCCGCCCTCCGGCGTCGAGATACGAGGGGCGGTGCGCCCGTCCGCGCGCTTGAACTGGACGCCGGTGGAAGATCCGGATCTGGTGGGCTACAAGGTGTACTGGCGCGCGACGACGGCGCCGCAGTGGACCAACTGGCGCTGGGTCGGCGCCGCGAGCGAGCACACGATGGAGGGCATGGTGATCGACAACTTCCTGTTCGGCGTAGCCGCCGTCGGCGCCGACGGGAACGAGAGCGCGGTGGTCTTCCCCACCCCCGGCCGCTGACGTTGCGCGCCGGGTCGCCCGTGCCGCGGCGCGCGTGAGCGAGTCGACCGGAGCGGCCCAGCCGCTGGCGCCCGAGATAGCGGGCCTGTTGACCGAGCTGGCCGCGGCGCTCAACCGACACGGCATGTACCCGCCCGGGCACCCCGCGCTCGCGCAGGCGGCGAGCGCACTGGCCGCCCGCGCAGAGGAGCCCCTCGCCGGTCACGGCAACCTGGTTTTCGGCTTCGCTCGCGACCGCGTACTGCACGAGGAAACTGAGTCCGATCCGGGCCAACCCATGCTGCGCGACCTGGCGGACCGGCTGCACCGCCGCAGCGTGGCGGGTCTGCGCATCGCGCGCGGCTTCGACGAGGCCGAAGCGGCGGCCCTGCTGGCGGTGCTCGGTCCCGAGCCGGAGGCCGACGAAGCCGGCCCGGCGCCGTGGCGATCGCGCGCCTGTGAGCTGATACCCGCACGGTACGACAGGCTGACTCTCACCGATCCCGATGCCGCCAAGGAGACGGTGCCCCGTTCGCTGTGGGGCGACCTGGCCCGCTCGGCCTTCGGCGACGACGCGCCGGCCGGGCTGGATCCGCGCGCGCTGGCACGAGCCATAAACGAACGCGGGGACGACGACGCCTTCGACGGCGCGCTGGCGGCTCGCCTTTCCGGCCTGCTCGTCGGCTCGGAAGGACTCGCGGCCAGCCCGGAGCTGACGCCTCAGGTGGCGGAGCTGCTGCGCAGTCTGGACGCCCAGAAGCTGCGGCGCCTGCTGCAGCTGGCGGGCTCACGGGGAGACCGGGCGGCGATGCTGCGCGGCGCGTTGCGCAGCCTGCCGGCCGACGCGGTGCTCGCCCTTCTCAACGCCGCCCGGGGTCCGGAGCAGTCCATCTCCGATTCGCTGATGCGGATCCTGGGCAAGCTGTCGGCGCACGCGCCCACGGCCGGACCGACCGGGTCGTCGACCGACGCCGACGGCGCCCTTCGCTCCCAGATCGAAGAGCTGGTCACCGGCTGGCAGCTGGATGACCCGAACCCCGAGATGTACACGGAGGCGCTGCAGGGATTGGCGGCGCACCGGGCGAACCGACCGTCCATCCCGACGGCCGACTGCCGGCCCGCGCCGGTCCGGGTGGTGCGAATGGCCGTCGAACTCGGCACCACCGGGCCCGTGCTGGATCGGGCGGTGACGGCACTGGACAAGTCCGATCCCACCGCGCTTCTGAAAGTGCTCGCGGACGCCCCCGAGGGCCTTGCTCGGGACGCCGCGAACGCGGCGGTGGCCGCCGGCTGGGCGCAGCTCGCGCGCCCAGATTCCTTCCTACGCGTACTCGACGAGTCTGCGTACACGGACGCCGGGATCGAGCTTCTGATCCAACACGCTGGCCCAACAGCGATCGATCCGCTCCTGGATCGTCTCGTAGCGGCCGAGGACCGCTCCGAGCGCCGTTGGCTGCTGAATCGGCTAGCGGAGTTCGGTGACTCGGTGGCAGCGCCCGCCATGGCGCGCCTCGAAGGCGCGCCATGGTTCTTCATGCGCAACATCCTGCACCTGCTCCGCCAGGTTGGCACCACGATCCCCGACATTCCACCCGACCCATATCTGACCCACGAGGACCCGCGCGTACGCTTGGAGGCGGTCCGCTTCTTCGCGGCGACTCGGTCAGGCGAGCGGGCGATCGCCGCGGCGATCGTGGATTCGGAGCCCTCCGTCGTTGGTGTCGGGCTGGCGCTGGCCGCCGAGGATTGCCCACCTGCGGTCGTCTCTTTGCTAGCCCACCGAGTGGCCGACAGGCATCTGCCAGTCGACTTGCGCGCACAGGCCGTCCGAATCCTGGCCGACCACCCTACGCGCGAGGGACTAGACGCCCTCAAGGCGATCGCCACGCGGGGGCGCAGCCTGCTGCTCCGACGGATCCGTTTCCCAGCGCCGTCGCCGCTTTCGTTGGGAGCGATTTCGGCGCTCGTGAGAGGGTGGCCAGAGGACGATTTCGCGGTTGAACTCCGCAAGGCCGCCGAGTCGGCCAAGCACGGAGCGATTCGTGCCGCCGTGCGGGCTGACCGTTGAGCGGCGATCCCACCGCCGCCGCCGGACTCTTCCTGACCGGTCTCGGCCAGTCCCTGTCCGCGCTTGGTCTCTATCGCGAAGGCCACCCAGCGAGGGAGAAGGCCGTCGACCTGGCCTACGACCGGCTCGTCACCCTGGTGGCCGATCCGGGACGGCTCCCGTTCACGTTCCTCGACGATGAGGTTCTGGTCGGAGAACGCCGGATAGCGGAGCTGCGAGGCTGGAGCTGGGCTCCGAAGCTGGCCGCCGCGGGGGTGCAGAGGCTGGAGTTCGTCTCGGAGCCCACCCGCGAGGAGTTCGTCGCTTTCCTCGAGGACATACACGACCGTGTCGCTGGTCATGGCCCATCGTCCGCCGAAAGTCGGCCAGCCGCGACTGGGCCGATTCGGTGGGGCGCGGTGTCCGTTGTGGCAACGTCGATCCCGGCAGATCAAGCGGCGCGCACGGGGCCCATCAGGCTCGAGGAGGAGGCCGGCGCGGTTCAGTGGATCCACGAGGCGCTGACCAGTACTGGCAAGCTACCGCTCGCCGAGGCGGAAGCCGTAGTTCGATCCCTGGCCGTGGCCATGCGCGGTGATCAGAGGCTCCTGGTGCCGCTGCTCCGGCTCCGCAGCTTCGACGAGTACACGACCACGCATTCGCTCAACGTCTCCGTCCTGGCCATGGCGCTCGCCGAACACCTGGAGTTGGCCAGCGCGGACGTGCGCGCGTTCGGCGTCGCCGGGCTTCTGCACGACATCGGCAAGGTCCGCATTCCGAAGGACATCCTGAACAAGCCCGGCAAGCTCACCGAGCAGGAACGCGAGGTGATGAATCGCCACCCGCTGGACGGCGCTGCGATCATCCTGGAGCACGAGGATGACCTGGACCTGGCGGCAGTGGTGGCCTACGAGCACCACATCATGATCGACGGCGGAGGATACCCCGCGCTGCACTATCCCCGGCAGTGCCATCACGGCAGCCACGTGGTGCACGTGTGCGATGTCTACGACGCGCTGCGAACCAAGAGGCCGTACCGGGACGCCTGGCCCGCCCCCAAGGTGCTCTCTTACATAGAGGAGCGGGCGGGCACGGAATTCCACCCGGACATCGCCCGGGCGTTCCTGGGGATGATGGCTGAGTGGGAGGCCGTGGAGATCGGCCTGGGGCCCGACGAGGGAGGAGGCTAGCGGCCCTCTAAAACGAAAAGCGGGGGCAGCGCGCACGCGGCCCCCGCCAGGTGCTGGTCGGGCATCGGCGGGAGCGCCCGCCGAGCCCGGGTCGACGCCGGACTAGGCGTCCAGGATCTCGTAGCAGACCCGCCAGTTGGTCAGGTTCTCCGGATCCGCTGACACGGCCTCCGGAGGCTCCGCGGCCTCGTCGCCGGGGCCGTACCACCCTAGCCACGATCCGGCCTCGCCCGCGAACTCTCGGCGATAGGCAGCGAGCTGGTCGTTCGCGCTGAGCAGGTCGATCTCCTCACCGTTCAGCTCGACGACCAGATTGTCGCCGACTTCACCGTCGAAGATCTCGAGGTTCATCGTCAGCTTGTTCCACGCCGGGTGATCCGAGATCTCGTAGTGCCCCTCTTCCGGAAACCGCGTCTCCTGCACTACGCCGTTGTCACTCGACACGCGCGCGGTGAACCGAAATTCCCCCTTCTCCTTGTAGAAGGGTTCGAGCTTGTCGAGGATCTGGATCCAGCGCAGCATCACCTTGAGGCGCTTCCCCGCCATCGCGCGCTCCTTTTGGGCAATCCGGCCAAATGCGTCGCTCCGAACCGGCCAAGCTAGGGGGCGTACGCTCCGCTGTCCAGCGCTCGCGAGGCGCTCGCGAGCCGGGGCCCGCGCTCAGGGTAATACGACTATGTCCAGACGCGCGTAGACCTGATCGACCGACTCGCCGACCGCCGGATCGGACCTGCGCCAGCCGGAGGCCGCGACGAAGGCCAGGTGCCGATTCGGCGCCCACTCCAGCGCGGGCCCCAATTCGTACGCCTTGAAGTCGTCGTTGCCCTGAGCTGACGCCTCCGCGCCAAGCCGCAGGACGCCGCTCTCACCGCCCACGACCCGCCGCGCCGCCCGCGCCCGGCTCCAGAAGTAGCCGCCGTCATCCCACGAGTACGTGGATATGGCGCTGGCCGAGGTGGTGCCATCGCCCCAGTAGTTGAGCTGCACCGTGTTGGTGACCCCCGAGGTGACCTGCTGCGAGCCGACCAACGACACGTCCGTGAGCCCGTCGTCGATCCACTGCCAGGCGTAGCCGACGGTGGCTTGCAGGGCAGCGCCGTCCCACTGGTACTTGGTTCCGACGGCCGGGTTCAAGCCCCACTGGATGATGTCGCCCGGATCGGCCGGCACCTGAAGCCGGTACCCGATGAGCGTCCCGACCGGGGCCCAGCCGTTGCCGTCCCGGGTCAGCCATCCTCCCGCCAGGAGCAGGCTCTGTCCGCCCTCGACGCCTTCTACGCTGCCCACGAATCCGTGGCCCACCTGGGCAGTAGCGGGCGCGGCCGTCGCGGCCAGACCACCCACGAGCACCGCTCCTACCAGACTGAATCTACGCAGCGGAATCAGAAGTCCCGCCAGCATCGCGACCCTTCGCATGGATACCTCCCTCCGTTTTTCCAGCACCTTCCAGGGACCCACGCCCGGTATGCGTTGAACGCCAACCAGGTAGCGCGATCCCATGGCCGTCGGCAGGGGCTTGCAGTACGCGACACGGCCCGCCCCCAGCAGGTTCGTATCGTTGACTTCGAAGCGAATCTCGGCGCCCGGCTGTAGCTCTCTCGCGAGAGTGAGACGCGCGCCGTCTCGGCTTGTGTCTTCCAGAACGGCGGCCTGGCTGGGGTCCAGCGCGGACGGTGAGTCCGGCTCGCCCGACAGGCGTACCCGCGCGGGCAGCATGACCTGCTGTCTGCGCGCGCGGCGGGGATCCCGCATGGTTCTGGTGAACTCCCTGAACAGGTCCACGATTTCCACGAAGCGGAAGCGGGAAGCCGGCACCGCGTGTTGGGTGCAGTGGATGGCTATCAGGTCTCGCTCGCGCCGGCCCAGGCCCTCGAAGCTCACTCCGTGCTGGAAAGCGGTCAGCCCGGCGTCCGTCAGCTTCTCGCGAAAGACGACCCGCCCGCGCACCCTCAGCGGACCACTCGCGAGCGGGAGACTCACCACGAGCGGAGCGCCGCGCGGCACCGAGCGCGTAGAGCGCACGGAAATGCCCGAGCCGTTCAGGTCCTGACCGAGCCCCAGCCAGCCGGCGCCTCCAGGCTCTCCCCCGGACACGCGCACGGGAAGCGCCTCCTCGAAGCGGTACTCGGAGCGGCGCTGCCGCGACGCGACGCTGGCCTGCACCACGCTGCCGGCCAACGCGAACGTCCACGCCGCCCAGGCGACGTTGATCAGGAAGGCGATGGCGCCGTTTCCCGACCCACCGTAGCTCACCCAGCCCAGGCGATACGCGGCGGTGCCCCAGGCGATGGCGGCGGCCGAGGCGAGCATGAGCAGCAGGTGCGGCGCGTACAGCCGCAACGACACCCCGCCCCCGCCCTTCGGCGTAACCCGGAAGCGCAGGGACTTGCGGGTCAGGTACGCCGGGAGCGCGAGCAAGTGGGTGAACACCTTGGTCATGATGGTTCGCTCCAGCAGCCAGTACGGGGCGCTGGTGCCCCTGCCCAGCAGGTGGGCGAGCGCCACCATGGCTCCGTACATCGGGAGGAAGCGTCCGAGGAAACCCAGGTTCAGCGCGTGTATCGGCAGAATCCCCGTGAATAGATAGATGAGGGGTGCCAGATAGAAGACGAGCCGCGCCGGGGCCTCCAGGTAGCCGACAACGCACTGGAAGTAGCTGATCCGTTGCGCAAAGGTCAGCCCGGGCAGGGTCAGCGGGTTGAACCGACGCCAGATCTGCATGGTCCCCTGAGCCCAGCGCAGGCGTTGCGTGTGGAACGCTGTGGCGGTGTCCGGTGCCAGGCCGTACGCGAGTGCCTCCGCGTGATAGGCCGACTTCCAGCCGCGAGCGTGCAGGCGGATGGAGGTCTCCATGTCCTCGGTGATGGTCTCCGTGGAGAACCCACCCAGATCCCGTAGCGCGTCGCGCCGTATCACCGCGCAACTGCCGCAGAAGAATGCCGCCCCCCAGTGATCCTTGCCCGGAAGGATCACCGAAAAGAAGATCGTCTGCTCGCCGAAGAATCGCCGAGTCGAGCGGTCCAGGTGCCCATCGAAGGCGTCGGAGTTGTAGAAGTTCTGGGGGGACTGCACGAACGCGAGGCGCTCGTCCGTCGCCATGTAGCCGAGCAGTCGATCCAGCATGTGCGGCAGCGGCACGTGGTCGGCGTCGAGCTGCAGGATGAAGTCGCCGCTGGTCTTGCCCAGCGCGTGATTCAGGTTGCCGGCCTTGGCGTGCTCGTTGTTGTCGCGCGTGATGTAGGCGATGCCCAGCTCGGCGGCCATGCGTCGCACTTCATCCCGCCGGCCATCGTCCAGCACCCAGGTGCGGTGCGGATAGCGGATGGCGCGGGCGCCCAGCAGCGTCTTGCGGATGACCTCGAGCGGCTCGTTGTAGGTGGTGACGAAGACATCCACGTCGAGCCCGCGCGGCGCCGGCGGAGGCTCGCGCCGCTTGAGGCGCCACACGCTGAACACGTACAGTGCGGTGACGAACAGGGCCAGCGTCTCCGCGGCCGCGAGAGGCGCGGAAAACCACATCGCGTTCGCGTTCAGCGAACTCGTCCAGCGCCACAACACGTAGTAAACGCCGTACAGCAGGGTGGTGGCAGCGAAGAGCCGGGTCGCGGCCTCGCGCCAGCGCGGCAGCGGGGGCACCATTTCGTGGAACGGGACGTCGCCCTCGTGCAGGACCAACGGGCGTGCAGAATCGCGCGCACCCCGCTCGGGGCGCGCGCGTCGCCCCTTGGCGGAGCGCCGAACACGTCGTCTGGTCATGCTTTCCGCTACCCTCCCCCTCGGAGGAGCTGCGCGCGTTTGCGGATTCGTCCGGCCGACGGACAGCCCCGTCGGGCGAATCGCCTCGGTGGCGACCGCAAGCGCCCGCGTGGGGTCCTGCCGGACTCGGTGTCGGGTAATCGGGGGAGAACGCGACGCTTCAAGGAGTGGCAACCCGTATGCCGCCGAGGGCGGATAGAGCTAAATGAGTTACCTGTAAGGAATTACGGCGAATCAGGCGAACGGAATCGGCGATCTGAGTGCGAAATCATGTAACGCGATCGGCCCGCGCTGCGTAGCGATCCGTTACGGCGACTGCCGCTCTGGCAGG
>JBDLIA010000052.1 GCA_039715185.1 Gemmatimonadota bacterium | reverse complement strand
GCGCGGGCGCGCTCCACCTGCGCCTCGGCTTGCTGCAGGGCGGCGCGCGCGGCCTGGATCTGCTCGGTTCGGGAGCCCCTGGTGGCCATGCGCGACGCCTCGCGCGCCTGGGCGAGCGCGTCTTCGGCAACCGACGCGGCGGTCTGCGCGGCTTCGAGCTGGCGCAGCGAGATCGCGCCGCCCTCGTGCAGCGACTCGGCGCGGGCGAGCTCGCGCCGCGCGTCGACATCGCGCTGCTCGGCGATGCGCAGCGCGGCGTCGAGTTGGGCGCGCTCCTCGCTGCGCGGGCCGGCCTCGACCTCGCTCAGGCGTGCACGCGCTACTTCGGCCGCGGCGACCGCTGCCTCCAGCGCGGCGGAGGCCTCGTCGCTCTCGAGCGCGGCGATCGTGTCTCCGCGCGCGACCTCGTCCCCTTCGCGCGGGAGCACCGCCTCCAGGCGTCCGCCCACGCGGAAGCCCAGGTCCGCGTCGGTCGCCTCGACGGTGCCGGAGGCGGTGAAGCCGTTCGGCGAGTCGGGGCGGCGGAGCCACCAGATGGCGCCGGCCGCGATCAGCAGGACGACGGCGATCGGGATGATGCGGGCGGGCTTCATGGCGTCCTCTCGAGCGTGCGTGTAACCCAATCGACCGTGAGCAGTCCGGCCGCGCGGGCCATCTCCAGCGCCGCCACGGCCTGCTGCGCTTCTGTGTCGGCCAGCGCCGCGCGCGCCTCGAACAGGTCGGCCTGCGCGTCCAGCAGGTCGCGCTGCGTGCCCACTCCCTCGCGCAGCGCGAGCGCCTCGATGCGCTCCACCTCGACCAGAGCGTCTACGCGCTCGGCCAGCGCCGCGCCGCGTTCGAACGCGGCGTCCAGCGACGCGGTCCAGCGGTCGATGGCGTTGGCGCGCTCCAGGCGCGTGCTCGCGAGGGCGGATCGCGCTGCGCGCGCTTCCGCCGAGGCCCGGTCGATCGCCGCGCCCCGGGCGCCGCCGGTGAAGAGCGGGAAGGTCAGCGCGACGCCGGCCTGCCATTCGCCCTGGAAGTCGCCGTCCGCCGAGCCGAACTCGATCAGCCCGGCGCGCAGGTCGAGCCGCGGGAAGCGCGTAGCCCGCGCCGCGTCGAGCGCGGCGTCCGCGGCGCCCGCGACGTGGCGCGCGCGGTCGATCGCGGCGTTCACGGGCGGGGCGTCTACCGGGACTCCGGTCTCCTGCGGGACGAGCCCCTCCAGGGGGCGCGCGGCCAGCGCGGCCGGGTCCTCGCCCATCCAGCGGGCGAGCTGACGCCGGTGGACGCTCTCCTCTCCGAGCGCTGCGGCGAGGTCCGCCTCCGCGCCCCGCAGCGCGGCGTCGGCGCGAAGTCGCTCGACGTCGGCGGCGGCGCCCTCAGCGGCCATCCGCGCCGCGCGCTCCGCCTCGGCGGTCGCCGCGGACACCCTCGCTTCCGCCGCGGCGCGGCGTGTCTCGGCGGCGCGCGCCCGCGCGAACGCGGACGCGGTGCCGAGGATCACTTCTTCCCGCGCCAGCCGCACGCCGCTTTCGGCCGCGGCGAGAAGGGCGGCCGCCCGGGTCGTCCGGGCGCCCCGCGCGCCGCCGTCGAACAGCGCGTAGCCGGCGTCCAGGCGGCCCTGGAACAGGGTGCGGTCGAACAACGGCGGGTCGGCAGGGTCGAAGCGGTGCAGCGGCGCCACGATCGTTTCTTCTTCGTACCGCGTGGCCGTCCCGCTCAAGGCGAGCGTGGGAAACCAGCCCGCGCGCGCCTCGGCGCGGCCCGCGTCGGCGGCGTCGGCCGATGCCGTCGCGCCGTCCAGGAGTGGGTGCGTGGCGAGCGCCGCTTGCAGCGCCTCCTCGAGCGCAAGTGCCTCCGGCTCCGGCGCCGCGTCGGGGGCCTGCCCGGCGAGCGGGGAGCCACCGGCAGTCAGGAACGCCAGCGACCCGATGACGATCGGCAGCAGGGCCAGCGAGCGGGCGTAGTTCATCATGAAATGCCTCCATCTGCCGACAGCCCCGCGCGGGCGAACTCCGCCGCGTGATCCATCAGCGCCTCCAGGTCCGCCAGCGACGCGTCGCCCGTGACCTTGCCGAGAATGGGACGGACCAGGGACAGGTAGACGGGCTGCGCGACCACGCTGAGCGCCATCCGCACCGGGTGACCCTCGCGGATCTCGCCCGACGCCTGGCCCTCCGCGATCAACCCCGCGAGCGAACGCAGGATTTCTCGCACGATGGACGCGACGGGCGGCGGGGGCGGCTGACCCGCGGCGATCCGCTGGAGCATCAGCCGCGCCATGTCCGGGTTGTCGCGGTGGTGCCCGAAGAAAGCGCGCATCACGCCCTCGACCCGGTCGAGCGGGCTGCCGCCGCCTGCGAGCGCCGCCTGGATCCGCTCCCGCAGCGGCGCCACCACGCTGCGTAGCACCTCCGCGTAGAGCGCGTCCTTGGACCCGAAGTGGTAGGTGACCGCGCCCAGGTTGGCGCCCGCCGAGCCCGTGATCGCCCGGATCGAGGCGCCCTCGAAGCCGCGGTCCGCGAACAGCTCGCGACCGTGCCGCACGAGTGCGTCGCGGGTGGTCGCGCCGAGTTTGTTGTCGTTGTTCATGGACTAATACATACGTTCGTATGAATCATATGTCAACCGTTGTGCGGTTGATGTGTCGGATTGCTCAGCGCTCGAACGTCTCCGGACGCCGAAGCTCCAGGTACGGCCTGCGATCGCGCTCTTCTTCGATCCTTCCCAGGTCCAGCTCCGCGTGGAGGATCTCTTCCGTGTCCCCCGCTACTGCGATCACCTCACCCGCCGGTCCGACCACGATCGAGGCGCCGCAGAAGTCCATCGCGTGCTCCCGACCGGCCCGATTGCACATGCCGATGAAGACGCCGTTCTGGGCGGCCGCCACCCTGAGTTCCCACTCGAACATCTCGAGGTCTTCGTCGCGAGTGTTGACGGTCGGGATCACGATGAGCTCCGCCCCTCGCAGAACGCAGGTCCGCAAGCTCTCCGGGTAGTGCCGATCGAAGCAGACGACCACGCCGATCCGGCCGAAGGGCGTCTCGTAGACGCGGAAGCCCGTGTCGGAAGGCTCGTAGTAGTCCTGCTCGTAGAAGCAGGGTGCCTGCACGACGTGCACCATCTTGGAGATCCCGAGGAGCTCGCCGCTCGTTCCGATCACCAGCGACGCGTCGAAGAACCGGCCGTTCTCCTCCAGGTAGACGTTGGGCATCGCGACGATGCCCAGCTCCCGGGATAGGTCCCTGAAGGCCGTGATGATCGGGTGATCTATGGTGAGCGCGTACCCTGACGCATCCCGCCCCGGGAACTGAGGAAAGAACGGGCTCAGGTGTACCTCGGGAAAAGCTACGATCTCCGCGCCCGCCGACCGGGCCTCCCGCATTCGCGCCAGGGCTTGCTCGGCCGACGCCTCCAGGCTCTCGCCCGGCGCAGTCTGGACGAGCGCGATCCGCGCGACCCGCGGCGCTTCCGCAAGCGGTTCCCTCACGATTCCGCCTCCTCCGCGAACCGCGTCTCTGTGCCCGCCCTCTGGAACACCAGGTTCACGCAGCGGCCCAGAGGGATGGTCCGATGCACCGTGCCCCCCGGCACGAGATAGGTGTCGAGAGGCTGGAGATCCACGCGCTTCCCGTCGGCCAGCTCCAGCCTCAGGATGCCCTCGACCACCAGGAAGAGCTCGTCCGAGTTGGGGTGTTCGTGCCACGGATAGGGCTTCTCGTTCACCGCCAGGATCACGCGGTGGTCGTTGACGTCGGCCAGGGGCACGTGTTCGTGCGCCTCCCGGATCCCGGCTGCGAGCTTGGAAAGGTTCATGCTTCCGCCCCGATGAAGTCGACCAGCACACGATAGTAGGCGTCCGGGTTGGACCACGCCGGGAAGTGGTTGCTGCGGGGCACCGCCGCCACGGGAACGCCCCTCTCCGCCAGGTAGGCCGGGTGCGACAGATGGTCGTTCTCTTCCCCGTGGACGTAAAGCCGAGCGCACGCCAGCCCCACGAACTCGTCCCTGAGCGGCGCGTGATCGGAGTACTCGACGATGGAGCGGCAGTAGTCGAAGAAGGCGTGTGCGTGGACGTTGGCCCTCAGCGTGTCCGCGGCCCGCTCGGTGCCGGCCGCGCCCGACGCCCGGAGCTCCCGCTCGAGATCCTCGAAGAACTCCCGCTCCCAGCCCAGGAAGCGCTGCTGGAAGACCCGGCGGCTGTAGAGGGCGCAGTCCTCCGGGCCCAGGTTGCCCTCCACGCTGGCGAAGCGCGTCACCGCGCGTGCGTTGCGGAGCGAGAAGAGGAGTCCCGCCAATCCTCCCATGCTGTGCCCGATCACCGTGATCCCCTCCAGCCCGAGTCGATCCACCAGGGCCTGGGCGACGCGGACGATGTCGTCCACGCCGAGCAGAACGCCGTTTCTGTAGCCGCGAGTCTCGCCGCAGCCGGGCGCGTCGAAGGCAACGAGCGTGTACTCGCTCCACTCGGGCACGGCCCACGCGCCGCCGAAGTCCTGCTTGGTGGATCCCAGACCGTGGAGGTAGAGCAGGGTCTCCTTCCGGCCGGGCCGGTGCAGGTAGGCGACCGACAGCGATCCTCCCCGAAACGGGACGTCGATCGTCGCGGGTTTGGGGGTCCTGGAGGTGGCCTTGGCCGATTTCACGAGGTGCGCTGAAGGCGGTGGTAGCCGACCGCCCTGCGCGCCTCCCGCAGGGAGCCGCCCGCCTTGATCGCCTCACGAATCCGGTCCTCTGCGTCTGCGATCTCGCGGGCAAGATCGAGTACCGCCTCTTCCTGCGCCCGGGGCACGACCACCACCCCGTCGGCGTCGCCCACGATCAGATCACCCGCGACCACCGATGCGTGCCCCAGCGAGACGAGCTCCCCGATGGTTTCCGCGCGCACGCGGTCCTTTCCGGTGCGCATGTAGGTTCCGCGGCTGAACACAGGATACCACAGATCCCGTATGCGGGCCGAGTCCCGGCAGACCCCGTGGATCACCGTACCGCCCACTCCCCTGCGCTCTGCGGTTTGGGTGAGCAGGTCGCCCCAGACGCTCGCGTCCGCGCGCCCGCCGTTGTCCAGGACGACGACCCCCTCGGGATCGACGTCGTCGATGAAGTCGCCGACGGTGCCGCCCCGGCCGGTGGTCGGGACCAGGCGCACCGTGAACGCCCTCCCCCAGAGTCGGAACCGGGGGTCGAGGGGCCGGATGCCGTGGGCCTGTCCCGCGATCCCCAGGCGGTCCAGCGCGTCGCTGACCGCGGACGTATCGAGACGTCCCGCTCCGTTATTCCTCATCACGTCTCTCTTTCGAGCATCAGCTCGTAGTCCGAGCCCAGGATTTCGGCGCCCTGGCTTCCCGCCCGCAGGGCCTTCGCCATTGTCGACTCGCGCGCCGCGATCTCCTCCGCGACCGGCAGCACGGCGTTCAGGTCTTCCCGGCGTACGAAGACCACGCCACTCCCATCGGCCACCACGAGCGACCCAGGAGCGACCTCGACGCCCTCCACCCGAACGACCGCGTCGGTGGCCACCTCGTGGAAGCGGCCGCGGGCGGTCCTGGGAGTCGCCGCTCGCGCAAAAACAGCCACGTCCAGCGCCTCCACCTCGTCAATGTCGCGCAGGGCGCCGTCGACGATGACCCCCGCCACGCCCAGAAGGTGAGCCCGCAGCGTCAGCAGCCCGCCCCACGCGCCCGCCTCGGTGCGGCCCTGGTTCGCGACCACGATCACGTGATCGGGACCCGCCGCCGCCAGCGCGCCGACGCCCAGGTGAGCGCCAACCTTGGGAGCGGATCCTGCTCGCAGGGCCACGGTCGTCACGCGGCCCGCGACCACGCCGCCGCGGCCCCAGCGCCGAAAGGCCCCCAGGGCGCCCTCCAGCGAGAGCCGGTCGAGCGCGTCGGACACTACGCAGCTGTCGAGTCTCCGCAGCCGCCCGATGGCGTCTCTGGTCACGGCATCGATCACGGAAGAACCAAGTCCAGGAGCCGTTCCCCGTCATGGAGCCTCTGCAGCATGCGTTTCTCTTTCGCCTCCCGGCGCTCCGCTCGCTCCATGACTCCGTCCAGCCCCTCGGCCGGAAGCACGACGACGCCGTCCCGATCTCCGACCACGAGGTCGCCCGAGCGCACCCGAGCCCTCCCGAGGGCCAGTGGCTCCCCGAGGCCTCCTTCGCCGAGCGGAAGCTTTTGCGTGCCCCGCATGCATACGGCGGAGGCGAAGACCGGAAATCCCAGGCGCTCCAGCTCCTCGACGTCTCGGACGCCGCCTTCGATCACGAGCCCGGCCAGACCCCGCTCGAGCGCGGCGGACGCCATCAGCTCGCCCCAGTAGCCGAAGGCCCGATCTCCGGTAACCACCACCAGGACCGCTCCCGTGGGCGCGCCGTAGATCGCCCGGTGGAGCCAGCCGTTGCTCCCGGCCTCCTGCGACACCGTGTAGGCCGGCCCGAAGACTCTTGCCCCCGGCCATACGGGCCGCAGCTCGTAAGGGAGAACCCAACTCCGCCCAGCCGCTTCATGCAGCGTCGCGGCCGAGAATTGAGCCAGGGCGTTGTGGACCTGCGGTGCGGGCTGGACCATCGGATCGCGACGTCCTCGTGAAGATGAGGCATAACTTGACCAGAGTCGGCCGATCAACCAAATAGAAATATCGGGTATGTTCTATTAATTTTGTTGATATGTCGACAATCCATCCCAAGTCTTTGCGCGTCGCGGTCGCGCTGGCCGAGGTCGGCTCGGCCACGGAGGCCGCCCGCCTGCTCCACATTTCCCAACCCGGGGTCAGCTATCACCTGCGTAAGCTCGAGTCCTCGCTCGAAACCACGCTCTTCGAACGGGGCGCGGCGGGCCTCGTCCCGACCGCGGAAGGCGAGGTGCTCGTGGCGGGGGCCCGAGCGGTCCTGTCCGAGCTGGAGCGACTGGCCGATGACGTGCGCGGCGCCGCTTCCGGCCGGGGACAGACCGTACGCCTGAGTAGCTCCTGCTTCACGAACTACCACTGGCTGCCGGACGTGCTGAAGGCGTTCCGGGAAGATTGGGGAGAGGTGCGCGTGGAGCTGGATGTGGATCCGAGCCGGCGCCCGTTCGAAGCCCTCGACCGGGGGGCGTTGGACATCGCGCTGACCACCGTGCCGCCAGGTGGCCCGTCGTTCTCGGTGAAGGCGCTCTTCGACGACGAGATAGTCGCGGTGGTGCACCCCGACCACGCGTTCGCGAGCCGGTCCCATCTGGAACCCGAGGACTTCTCCGACCAGTCGGTCGTCGTCTTCGACCGGAAACGCAGCGACCTGTTCAACCTGGCCCTCGCGCCGGCCGGCGTGCGCCCCAGGGAGGTGACCGACATGCCCGTCACCGACGCGCTCCTGGAACTCGTACGAGCCGGAGTATCCATCAGCGCGATGGCGTCCTGGGTGGCGCGGCCCGACCTGGAGCGCGGCACGTTGAGCGCCGTGAGCATCGGGCGGGAAGGAATCCATCGTACGTGGTGGGCCGTTACCTCCGCCAAGTGCCCGACCTCCAGCACCGTTACCCGGTTCCTGGAGATCCTGCAGGAAAGGTGTCGAGCCCAGATGGCCGATCTCGGCGAGCTTGCGTCGTAAGAGCGCACCTGATGGGGCACCGTGTTGGCCCTGAGTCCCAGCTTCCCTTGTATACAAGTTATTCGTGTACTAGTTTCTTGTGCGACAGCAACCTTCGCCCCGGAGTCTGGTCTCGATGGACCGCATTGAGGACTGCATCAGCTTCCTGGTGGGCAAGACCGCGCAGGTCGTCGCGAGGCGCACCCGGGCGAAGCTCTCCCCCTTTGGAGTGACCCCGACCCAGTACGCGGTGCTGTGGGTGCTGTGGCAACGCGACGGTCAAAGCGCCGCCGAAGTGGGCGCGCGACTCGTGATCGACAGCGCCACGACCACGGGCGTCGTCGACCGACTGGAGGCGGCGGAGCTGCTGGAACGCGGCGTGGACCCCGAGGATCGTCGGATCCACCGCCTCTACCTGACTCCTCGAGGCCGGGCGCTGCGGCAGCCCCTGGAGGCGGCGATGGAGGAGCTCAACGCCGAAGTGGCCCAGGCGCTCGGGGGGGCCGCCCCCTCGCTCTGGAGCTCGTTGCGGCGACTCGGCGAGGTCGCAGACTAGACGGGAATTCGCTGAATGTTCGACACCAAGATCGCCATCGTGCTGCGCGAGGATCTGGCCGGCTGGCAGAAGCTCAACGTGACCGCCTTCTTGACCAGCGGACTCATTGGCTCGAACCCGGGCCTGATAGGTGAGGGCTACGAGGACGCGAATGGCAACGCGTACAACGCCCTCATCGTGCAGCCGGTCATCGTGCTGGCCGCCACGGCGGAACGAATCGCCCGGATCTATCGACGCGCGCTAGAGCGCGGCGTCGGTTTATCGCTGTTCATCGACGACATGTTCACCACACTGCGCGACGCCGACAATCGCGCGGCGGTGAAGAACCATGGGCCCGATTCGATGAGCGTTGCCGGTCTCGCCCTGCGGGCGTCACGGAAGGTCGTCGACAAGGTCACGAAGGGCGCGCGCATGCACCCGTGACCGCGTTCGTTCGTCGCGTCGTCCCGGACCTCGACCGTTTTGATTACGTTTTCGCGCCAAGGTGAGGACGACGAGACAGTGACTTCGAGCGCGGAGGCGGCTGAGTGAGCATGGACGGCAAGGTCGCGCTGATCACGGGCGCGAGCAGCGGGATCGGGCGCGCGACCGCCCTGGAGTTCGCGGCCCGGGGCACCGCCGTGGGCCTGATGGCCCGTCGGGAGGACGAGCTCGTCGCGCTCGCCGCGGAGATCGAGGCGGGGGGCGGGCGAGCGGTCGCCCTGAGAGCGGACGTGTCGGTCGAGAGCGACGTCGAGGGCGCGGTGGCCAGCGTGGTGGAGGCCTTCGGGCGCTTCGACTTCGGCGTCAACAACGCCGGCATCGAGGGCGAGTTCCCGCCCATCACGGAGCTCACCGAGGAGCAGTGGGACAGCGTCCTCGACATCAACCTCAAGGGGACCTTCCTGTGCATCAAGCACGAGGCCCGGGCCATGCTCGAGGCCGGCAGCGGCGGGGCGATCGTCAACGTGGGCTCGGTCAACTCCTTCTTCGGGTTCGCGGGCGGTGGGCCCTACGCTTCGTCCAAGCACGGCCAGGTGGGCCTCACCACCAGCGCCTCCGCCGAGTTGGCGCCGCAGGGCATCCGCGTGAACATCGTCTGCCCGGGCTTCGTCGACACGGCCATGCACCACAGGGTGCGAGACCTTTTCGGCGACGAGCCGATAGACGGGATGATTCAGGCCGGGGTCCACCAGAATCGCGCCGGCCGGGCCGAGGAGATCGCGAAGGCGATAGCCTTCCTGTGCTCGGACGATGCGACCTACATCACCGGCACGACGCTCACGCCCGACGGCGGGCTGACGGGGACGCTCTGACGGAGAGGAAAGACCCAGCGGAATGAACCAACTCACGTCCTGGATCGAGGCCAACCCCGTGGTCGGGCCGGTCGTCGCCGTGATCGCCCTGTTACTGGTGGCGTACCTGGCGGGCGTGGTGGTCAGGCGCCTGGTGCTGCGGTCCATCGGCCGGCTCGTGACCCGGACCCGGGCGGCCTGGGACGACGTCCTGGTCGAGCGCAAGGTGTTCTCGCGCTTCGCCCAGATCGTGCCTGCGGCCGTGATCTACTACGGCCTGCCGCTGATCCCGGGGCTGCCGGACACCGTGGTGCTGGTCGCGCAGCGGGTGGCGGCCGCCTCGGTCATCCTGTTCGTCGCGGCGGGCATCAGCGCCGCCTTGACCGCGGCCAACGAGATCTACAACCGCCGCCCCGACGCCCAGGACAGGCCCATCAAGGGCTACCTGCAGGTCATCAACATCCTCGTCTCGGTGGTCGCCTTCGTGCTCATCGTCGCGCGCGTCATCGACCGCTCGCCGGTGGTCTTCCTGAGCGGCCTCGGCGCCCTCACCGCGGTCGCGCTGCTGGTCTTCAAGGACACCATCCTGTCGCTGGTGGCCAGCCTGCAGATCGCCGCCAACGACATGGTGCGGATCGGCGACTGGATCGAGGTGCCGCAGTTCGGCGCGGACGGAGACGTGGTGGACCTGGCCCTGCACACGGTCAAGGTGCAGAACTGGGACAAGACCATCACCACCATCCCCACGCACCGGCTCATCACCGACTCGTTCAAGAACTGGCGCGGGATGTCGGAGGCCGGCGGACGCCGCATCAAGCGCGCGATCAACATCGACATGAGCTCCGTGGGCTTCCTGAGCGAGGAGGAAATCGACCGGCTGGGGTCCTGGGAGCTGCTCTTCGACTACGTGGCCGACAAGCGCGCGGCCACCCAGGCGTTCAACGTGGCGCGCGAGGTTCCCGAGGGCGTGACGCCGCACAGCCGCCGGCTGACCAACCTGGGGACGTTTCGCGCGTACGCGCTCGCCTACCTGCGCGCCCACTCGGACACGCACAAGGACATGACCACGATGGTGCGGCAACTGGCACCCACGGCCTCGGGCCTGCCCATGGAGATCTACGTCTTCTCGAAGGACACCGATTGGCACGTATACGAATCGGTTCAGTCCGACATCATGGATCACCTCGTGTCGGTGCTGCCCGCGTTCGGGCTGCGCGTATTCCAGGACCCCTCGGGCTCCGACGTGCGGGCGCTGACGGAGGGCCGGTCGTGAGGGGGCGGTGAAGGCGGACACGACGCTGGGATTGGCGGCCCTCGCGGCGTTCTTGCTGGCGGCGTGCGCCGGAGGGGGCCCGGAGGACGCCGGGGTGGATGCCGCGGTGAGCGCCTTCGACGATGTGGCGCGCGCGCGCGTGGAGGCCGCGGTCGATTCGGCCACTCGAGCCTTCGAGGCCGCCGAGCGCGCCCGGGACGCGGAAGCGGTCGTCGGGCACTTCGCGCCCGACTTTTCGATTTTCAACGACGGGGCCCGGGTCGACTACCAAGAGGCTGCGGCGGGCGCGCGCGACTGGTTCCCGACGCTGCGCCACTTCGAGCCGGGCTGGGCGGACCTGCGGGTGCGCGCGCTGTCGCCCACGCTGGCGATCTCGTCGTTCAGCTTCAACGACTCCATCGTCGACGCCGACGGCAACATCACGAAGGCGACCGGCCCCACGTCGCTGGTTTGGGAGCTGAGGGGCGAGGAGTGGCTGATCATCTACGCCGACGCCGACCACTACACGGTGCCGTGAGCCTGAGGATTCCGACCGATTTCGATCACGAGCTCGCCGCTCGACGGGTGCGCGAGGGATTTCACGGACAGGCTTTCATGGGTTTCATCGGCGCGATACTCGAGCACGTCGGCCCCGGCGAATGCGTCATCTCGGTGCCGTTCGCGGACGGGCTCACGCAGCAGCACGGCCTCTTCCACGGCGGCGTGACCGCCACGCTGGCGGACAACGCGGCGGGCTTCGCGTCCTTCTCGCTCATGAGCCCAGACGAGCAGCCGCTCAGCGTGGAGTTCAAGATCAACCTGCTGGACAAGGCGCTGGGCGAGCGGCTCATCGCGCGCGGGCGCGTCATCCGCAACGGCCGCCGCCTGAAGCACGCGGCCGCCGACGTGTTCGCGGTCACCAACGGCACCGAGCGCCTGGTGGCGTCCGCGCTGGCCACTATCTCCTCGACCAGGTCCGTGCCGGAGCCGTCGCTCGGCGACGAGGAGTAGGCAGCGGAATGGGCAAGCGCATCCGCATCACCCACGTGCCCACGGGCGAGGTGATCGCCGAGGGTCCAACCGGGTGGGGCATCACGCCCTTCGAAGGCAACTACTACATCGGCAAGGAACACCTGCGCACCGGCGGTTTCCGTTCCACCCGGATTCCCGGGCTCTGCTTCTATAAGTTGCTGTACGTGTGGCTCGACTTCGAAGCCCCCGACGGGACCAGGACGCCGCGTCTGGGTTGGCGGTACGTGGCCCCGAACCCGCTCTTCCCCTTCATATGGTTCCGGGTGGCCGTGCCTGGCTCGCACCCCGCGCTCCGTGTCGAGCGACTGGACGAAGGCTGAACGGAGACCCGGCCGGAACCTGGGTGGGGACTTTACCCACAACCGCGTTTTCACTACCGTGGTCGTCTCGCGGCGACGCTGCCGCGCTCGAAGATTCCCCCGCCAGGATCTTTTTGAAGTCTATGTTCGGTACCGGAGCCGCGGTTTCCCGGCTCTCGATAATCGATATTTCCTCAGGAGGATGAACCGATGACCGACTCTCGTGGAGCGCTTGGCGTTCTATCAATCGTTGCGCTGGCCGGCGCCATCGCGTGCGCCCCGGCTGATGACGCAGCGGTGGCCGCGGCCGAGCCCGCGGCGGAGACCGCCTCGGCTCCGATCGCGTTGGCCTTCATGACGCACCTGGACGCCAACATGCCGGAGCAGGACGTCTTCATAGAGCGCGAGGCCGGATCCGGCGAGGTCTGGCGCGTCACGGCCGGCGACAACGACATGAGCGCGCCGGTGTACCGCACCGCGGAGTACGTACCGCACGACCCGTTCAACGACGCGGCCGTGGGACCCTATGCCATGGGAGAGCCGCTCGGCTTCACCGTGGGCGACTGGCTCGCCCACTCGGGCTCGGGCACCTACGAGTGCGTGGGCGGTGTCGGCCACGTGGACATGAGCTTCACGGGGCTCGTGCCCAACGGCGTGTACACCATCTGGCACGCGTTCATGGCCAGCCCGCCGACCGATCCGTTCGTGCAGCCGCTCGAGCTGCCGCTCGGCGCGCGCGACGGCTCGGAGAGCGTGTTCACCGCGGACGAGGACGGCACCGCCACGGTGGTGCGCGACGTGGAGCCGTGCCTGGAGATGTCCGACCTGCACACGGCCGCGGTGCTGGCGATCAACTACCACAGCGACGGGCTGACGTACGGTCCCATGCCGGGCGAGTTCGGCAACAGGGCGCACATTCCTCTGTTCCTGATGCTGCCGTCCCGCGAGGGGATCGAGTAACGCAGTTTCCACGCGGGATGCTCCCCCGCGGCCAGGCGTCGCGGGGGAGCATCCCAATTGCAATAGGTGCATGCTCATGAATCGCCTGCCATACGTGGCGGCGGCGTGCATCATCGTCGCCGCAGGCTGTGATCGGCGCGAGCCGATCGACCCACCCGACGGACTCCCGCTGGCCGTCGTCGACGCTGACTTCTACGAGGACGGGGCGCCCTCCGAGGCGAAGGTCGAGCTGGGCCGGCTGCTCTTCTTCGACAAGATCCTGGGCGGAAACAAGAACATCGCGTGCTCGACCTGCCATCACCCCAGCCTCGCCACCTCCGACGGCCTGCCGCTCGGCTTCGGCGAGGGCCCGCAGGGCCTGGGGGAAGCCCGGCGACCCGGGGCGGACGACCCCGCCACGGCGGTGCACGAGCGCATCCCGCGCAACTCGCCGGCGCTCTTCAACCTGGGCGCGCGCGAGTTCTCGGTTCTCTTCCACGACGGCCGCGTCGAGGCCGACCCGGAGGGCTTCTACGAGGGCGGTTTCATCACGCCCGCGAAGTGGAAGCTGCCCACCGGTCTGGAGACCGTGCTCGCGGCGCAGGCCATGTTCCCGGTGGGGTCCCCCACCGAGATGGCCGGCCAGAAGGGCGAGAACCCGATCGCCGAGGCCAAGTCGCTGAACAACATGTCCGGCAGCGGTGGCGTTTGGGAGCGTCTGGCCGGGCGGCTCGCCGAGATCCCCGAGTACGTGGAGCGCTTCGGCGCCGCGTTCCCTGAGCAGATAGGCGGCGCCGAGGACATCCGCTACACGCACGCGGCCAACGCCATCGCCGCCTTCGAGGCGGTCGCTTTCCGCTCCGACGACAGCCCGTTCGACCGGTACGTGCGCGGAGACCGCACGGCGCTGTCGGCGGCCGAAGGTCGCGGGATGCATCTGTTCTACGGGCGCGCGGGGTGCGCCGAGTGCCACTCCGGCAAGTTCCAGACGGATCACGAGTTCCACGCCATCGCCATGCCGCAGATCGGGCCGGGCAAGTCCGACGGCACGGACGCGGACTTCTGGCGCAAGACCGGCGAGCGCGCGTTCGTCGAGGACTTCGGCCGCGGCCGAGTGACCGTCCGGCCCGAGGATGGCTTCAAATTCCGCACGCCGTCGCTGCGGAACGTCGAGCTCACGGGGCCGTGGGGCCACGCGGGCACCTACGTTTCCCTGGAGGCCGTCGTGCGCCACCACCTGGACCCGATCGCGTCGCTCGATGCCTACGCGCTCGAGGAGGGTCTCCTGCCGGAGATCCCGGCGGCGCTGGAGTTGACGATGGAGGGCTCCAACCTGCGCCAGGACTTCCTCAGCGAACGCCGGCTCGGGCGCTTCCTGGAGAAGGACATGTGGATCGCCAGCAACGAACCGCTGCGCGCCCGGATCGCGGCGGCGAACGAGTTGGAGCCCATGCAGCTCACCGACGATGAGGTGGAGGACCTGCTGGCGTTCCTGAGAGCGCTGACGGACCCCTCGGCCCGGCAGATAACCGATGAGGTGCCCGAGACGGTGCCCAGCCGGCTGCGGGTGGACTGACCTGGTGAGAGGGCCTCGCCGGCCTTGCTTCGGCTAGCCGGCGGGGTCCATCGCCAGACGCGACCGCGCATCGGCCACGGTTTCGGGCAGGCCGTCCGCCAGTGACCGCGGACGGTAGCCCAGGTCGCGTTCCGAGCGCTGGTAGGTGTGCAGCCAACGCAGCTTGCCCGTAGTGGTGGCTGCGTTTTCTTCGTTGATGGGGAAGCGGATCCCCGTGAGCCGCGAGAGCGGATCCAGCAGCGCCCCGGTCAGCCTCACCATGAACGGCGGAAACCTCAGGAACGGCAGGCGGACGCCTCCCCTTTCCGCCGCCAGCCGCGCGACTTCCCCCAGCGACGCGAACTCGCCGCCCAGCACGTAGGTGCCGTGCGGCACTCCGTGCTCGGACATGGCGAACAGGCCGTCGGCCACGTCGTCCACGTGCACGAACGAGAAGTGCGCGAACCGCGTCGGCAGCCCCGGCAGCCTGCGCTTCAGGATGTCGTCGATGAACACCCCGCCCGGGCCCCGGTCACCGGGACCGTACACGAAAGCCGGCGCCGCGATCAGCAGCGGCAGCCCGTCCGCCTGTGCCGCAAGCGCCATGGCGTGGGCTTCCACCTTGGTGCGCTCGTAGTCCGAGCGGAACGGGCCGTCGTTGCGCGTCTCCTCGCTGCCGTGGCCCTCGCGCACGGGTCCGAGCGCCGCGGTGGTCGACACGTAGACGGCGCGCGGCGTACCGGCGGCCCGGAGCGCGTCCAGCACGTTGCGCGTGCCCTGGACGTTGACGCGGCGCAGCGTGTCCGCGTGTGCGGACGGGCCGAACTGGTAAATGGCGGCGAGGTGGTAGGCGAGCGAGGCGCCGTCCAGGCCGCGGGCGAGAGCCTCGCCGTCGTCCAGATCGCCGGCGATGAGCTCCGCGCCCAGGCTGCGCAGGTGCGCGGTGTCCGAATCGGGGCGGGCCAGGCAGCGCAGTCGCCACCCGGCGGCCGCGAGTCGCTCCGCCAGGTGCGACCCGATGAAGCCGGTCGCGCCCGTGAGGAAAGCGGTCCGTCCGGTGGCTTCGGCGGCGGCCTCGGTGGCTTCGGCGACGGCCTCGGTCGCTGCGCGCGCCTCGCTCAGGCCCCGCCCCCACCCGCGGCCGCGCTCCAGCCGATCTCCACCGGCGGGTCCGCGAGCCCGTCCTCGCGGCTGACCAGCACGTCCAGCTCGCCGGTGCGGTCCAGTCGCGCCTGCTTGGCGCGGCCGGAGATGAGGCCAATGTCCTTGACGCGCACGGTGCGGCTCTCGCCATCCGGCGAGCTGACCGTGAGCGCGGCGCCGGGCTTGAAAGCCTTCATGGACGGCCGCCCGTCGCTCACCTTGAGGCGCAGCATGACGCCGCGCAGGGGCACCTCGTATACGTCCGAAACGCGGAAATTCGCTTGGATCGACATGGCCGAAACGGTAGCCGGGCGCCCCCCGGCGGTCAATCGGAGGCGCGGCCATGTTGCCGCCCGACTGCCGATGCGGCGCGGCTCCGAAAGGCGCCCCGTCTTGCACCGCCTCCCCCTCCGGGCGATGGTGGCGCGATGGACAACCCCCTGGAGCTGGACCTCGAGGTCATGCGCGCCATGGGCTACCGGGTAATCGACCGACTTGTGGAGCGACTCGCCCGGGTCGACGGCGACCGCGCCTGGAACGGCGCCGCTCCGGGCGAGCTCGCGCCGCGACTCATGGAGCCGGCGCCCGAGCGGCCCTCCCTGGCCGAGCCCTCCGACGCTTTCTCGGCGGCGACCGATCGGCTGACCCGGGACGTGCTGGAATACCGCGTGCGCGTGGACCACCCCCGCTTCTTCGCGTTCGTCCCCGGCTGCCCCACCTGGCCGGGCATCCTGGGCGACGCCATCACGGCAGCCCACAACGTCTTCGCGGGCACCTGGCTGGGCTCGTCGGGGTCCGCGCAGCTCGAGCTGGTGGTGCTGGAATGGTTTCGCCGCTGGCTGGGCATGCCCGACGGCGCCAGCGGCCTCCTCACGAGCGGCGGCTCGGCGGCGAACCTCGCCGCCATGGTGGCGGCGCGCGAAGACCGCCTGGGGCCCGACTGGCGAGACGGGGTCGCCTACCTCACCGCGGAGGCGCACTCGTCCGTGCACCGCGCCGCGCGCATCCTGGGCTTCGCCGCTGACCGCGTCCGCGCGGTGCCCATGGACGCGGAGCTGCGCATGGACGCCGCCGCGCTGCGCGAGGCCATCGCGGCCGACCGCGCCGCTGGGCTGCGCCCCTTCTTCGTGGTGGGCAGCGCGGGCGCCACCGGCACCGGCGCGGTGGACCCGCTCGCCGACATCGCCCGTATCGCCCTAGAACACGAATTGTGGTTCCATATCGACGGAGCGTACGGCGGGTTTGCTGTGCTGACGGAGCGCGGCCGGGAAGCGCTGGCGGGTATCGAGCGCGCGGATTCTGTCACGCTGGACCCGCACAAGTGGCTCTTCCAGCCGTTCGAGGTGGGCTGCCTGATGGTGCGCGACCCCGAGACGCTGCGGCGCGCCTTCCACGTGAGCCCGGACTACCTGGAGGACGCCGCCGCGCGCGGCGGCGCTGTCAACTTCGGCGACCGCGGCCTGCAACTCACGCGCAGCGCTCGCTCGATCAAGATCTGGCTCACGCTGCAGACCTTCGGCGTGGCGGCCATCCGGGACGCCATCGACCGCGCGCTAGACCAGACGCTGGCCGCGGAGCGAATGATCCGGGGCTCGCAGCGTCTCGAGCTGATCACCCCCGCGTCGCTGGGGATTGTCGTCTTCCGACGCGTGCCCGGCGCCGGCGAAGACGCCGACACCGTGAACCAGCGCGCTATCGAAGCGCTTCGTGTGGACGGGGAGGGCATGGTGTCCTCCACGAGGGTGAACGGCCGCTACGTGATCCGCCTGTGCATCCTCAACCACCGCACCGGGGAGGACGACGTGCGCCGCGTCGTGGAGTGGCTGGACGACTGGCAGGAGTGAGAGCCCAATGACCGGCGAGCCTTGCAGCACCACACGACCGATTTCTTCCGGGAGATTCTGTCAGACCGCCCCGCCGATTCGCCGGAGGAAGCCAGTGGCGGAACCGAATACGAAACCGACTGACACGAGCGGCCGGGAGGGTGACTGGCCGTTGACGGGCTTTTCGCCCCGCAAACATCAGTTTACGCTTTATGTCATGGCCGGCTTTGAGCGCTACGCGGATCTCATGAGCGCGGACAACGGAGGGGACACATGGACTGGGACGGAATCGGCACCCTTGCGATGTTTCTCAGCACCGGCGCGGTGGGACTGGCCGTAGTGATCTACAAGGCCTACCGCGAGAGGCTCCGTACGACGCTGGAGAAGGAAAGGCTGAAGTCTCGTCTCGGTCTGGACGACGAGCTCCTGGAAGAAATGCGCGCGCTGAAGGAGCAGGTGAAACGGCTGGAGGATCGCGCCGACTTCACTGATCGTCTCCTGAAGGCCACGGCCCCGGTCCGGGAGGTGTCGACGGCGCCAGAGGACGCCCCCTGGCCCATCTCGCCTTCGCAGGGGTGAGCCCCGAGGGGCTAGGCAGCCTCGGATGACACGTGGCACCGATTGCGCCCGGTCCGCTTGGCCGCGTACAACGCCTCATCCGCCGCCATGACCAGCTCCAGCCGGGTTGTCATCTGCTCGGTCAGGGCCGCCAGCCCCATGCTTATCGTCAACTCGCCGTTGGGTAGCGCGTGCTCGCCGTGGAAGGGATGGGCCTGCACGAGTTGCCGGACCCGTTCGGCGATCCGGAGCGCCTCCTGCAGGGGGGTGTCGATCATGACGACGGCGAATTCCTCGCCCCCGTACCGCGCCAGCACGTCCCGCACCCGCAGGTGGCGCCGCATTACCGCCCCCAACTCCTGAAGCACGATGTCGCCGGCCACGTGGCCGAGCGTGTCGTTCAGAGACTTGAAGTGGTCGACGTCGATCATCACCAGGGTGCAGGACCGCCCCAGGCGCCGCGCACGTCCGACCGAGTGGTCCAGGATCTCCTCGAAGCGGCGCCGATTGGGCAGCTCGGTGAGCGGATCGGTCGAGGCGAGCCGGGCCAGGGTGCGGCGTAGCTGCTGGCGCTCGACGCGCTCGCGCTTCATGCGGTCCAACACCACGACGCCGACGAGCGCGGACACGACGAACAGCGCCAACGCCGCCACCGTTTCCAGAGCCATGTTCAGGCCGGCACCGCGGGCGTTCGCTCCGCTGGCCGCCAACAGGTAGCCGAACGCCGTCAATGCGCCGGTCGCCGCGGCGCTCCGGGCGCCCATCAACCCCGCGCCGTAGATGAGCATGGCGGGCCACAGGATCAGCGGCACGAACCGCAGCTCCGGCGCCAGGACGACCAGGCCCTGGGCGGCGAGGCCGTAGACCGCTATCGGCGCGACGATGAAGTGCGGGTCCCACGGATTGCGCCGGCCCCAGCCACGGCCGCCGGCCAGCCAGAGCACCGCCGCGGCCAGTATCGTGACGCCGACCGCCACCCCCCACGCCGCCAGCGCGATGTCGATGACGCCCAGAATGTCCAGCGCCAGGTAAGCGAACAGGACCGCGAAGAGGGCGATCGCGCCCTCGATGACGCCCAGCCTGCGGCGCCGCACCCTGGGGGCCTCTCGACGCCCGCTCACGATCGGGCCGCCGGGGCCTTGGTGCGAGCCGCAGACTCTTCTAGGTTCCCCGCGGACGGGTGCGGCTCGCGCGCCTTGCCCTTACCCACATCGTCACGAGTGCAATGACCTGCGTCCGCTGCGGCGAGAACGAGGCCGGCCTGGAGCGCGCCCCTCTGCGCAACGAGTTGGGCGAGCGCGCGCAGCGCGAGATCTGCCCGGACTGTTGGGGGCAGTGGCTGCAGTACCAGACCGCGCTCATAAACCACTACGGCCTGGACCCGCGCGAAAAGAAGAACCGCGACTTCCTTCAGTCGAACATGGAAGCGTTCCTGTTCCACGGCGGGGAAGACGCGGAGGAGATCGACGCCTCCAAGCAGGGTTCGATCGAGTGGTGAGGAGTGCGAAAAGGGCACAAGTCGAACTGGCGCCCGGCGACCATTGGTCGCGCCGAGCACCGGTTCAGCCGATCCGTCGTCGGATCGACGCACGCCTACCTGGCGGGTGTCCACGTGCGCATTCCCAGTATGTGGCGGTCCAGTCGTTGGCTACAGTGCGTTGCCAGGGCGCCCGGAGCAAGCGATGAAGATCCGTCTGGCGCTGCTGGCCGATTACGCCAACGTCACCACCGACGGCAAGCTGAACATTCTGGGTATCTTCGACCGCATCCACGTGGTGCGACTGCCGGCAGTGCACCCTCAGATGCAGTTCGTGACGCGGATCGAGGCGCACCCGGCGGAGGTGAACCGCAAGCACGTAATCGAGATCAAGCTCCACGATCCAGACGGACGGACCGTTTTCGAGATCAAGGGCGACGTGATGGTGCACGCGCGCGGTCCCGGAGAGACCGTGTACGCCAACCAGATCGTGACCATCAACAATCTCCAGCTTCCCAAGACCGGCGGCTACACGTTCGTCGTGTTCGTGGACAACGATCTGAAGACCGAGGTCCCGCTCGCGGTGGAGCTGGCGCCCGCGGGGCGCGCGGAGGCTGCTGGTGGACGAGAACCACTCCACTGACCTGGGCTTCCTGGCGTCCGTGCGCCGGGACTACGTGCGCGGGGAGCTGCGCGAGGAGGATCTGGGCCCGGATCCGTTGCCCGAGCTCGATCGCTGGGTAGCTCGCGCGGTCGAGCTGTTCGGCCTCGAGGGCAACTCCATGGTGCTGGCCACGGCGCGGGCGGACGGAACGCCGTCCGCGCGTGTCGTGCTGCTGAAAGGCCGCGACGAGCGCGGCCTCCACTTCTTCACCGACAAGAGCAGCCGCAAGGGGTCCGACCTGGCCGCGAACCCCCGCGCGGCCGTGGTCTTCTACTGGGCCGCGATCGACCGCCAGCTCAGCGTCCGGGGCACGGTGACGCCGCTCCCCGCCGCTGAGGCCGCGGCGTACTTCGCCACGCGCCCGCCCGGCAGCCAGGTCGCGGCTACGTCATCGCACCAGAGCGCGGTGCTGGCAGACCGGGGAGAGCTGGAGCGGCGCGTGGAGGAGGTTCGGGCCGCCGCGGGCGAGGGGCCTCTGGCGATGCCGGAGCGCTGGGGCGGATACGTGCTCTTCCCGGAAGAGGTGGAGTTCTGGCAGGGTCGCGAGAACCGGTTGCACGACCGGATCCTCTTTACCCGCCACGGGGACGCCTGGCGCAAGGAACGCCTCTCGCCATGAGCGCGGTCCCCCACGTCGTCATCGTGGGTGGCGGCTTCGGGGGTCTCGCCGCCGCGCGCGCGCTGCGCCGGGCGCCGGTCCGGGTCACGCTGATCGACCGCCGCAACTTCCACCTGTTTCAGCCGCTGCTATACCAGGTCGCCACCGGCGGCCTGTCGCCCGCCAACATCGCCTCTCCGCTGCGCCGGGTGGTGGGGAGGCAGAAGAACTGCCGCGTGCTGCTGGCCGAAGTCACGGACATAGACGCGGCGGCGCGCACCGTGCACCTGGACGGCGCCACGCTGGGCTACGACTCGCTCGTCCTGGCCACCGGCGCCAGCCACAACTACTTCGGCCACCCCGAATGGGAGCGGGTCGCGCCAGGGCTCAAGACGGTGGAGGACGCGACCGACATCCGCGGCCGCATCCTGCACGCGTTCGAGGCGGCCGAGAGGGAAGCGCTGCGCCAGGAGTCGGACGCCGAGCGCCTGCGCGAGTGGCTGACCTTCGTGGTCGTCGGTGGCGGCCCCACGGGGGTGGAGATGGCGGGCGCGCTGGCCGAGATCTCGCGCCACACGCTGCGGCGGGACTTCCGCGCCATCGACCCCGCGGCCGCGACCATCCTGCTGGTGGAGGGCGGCGACCGGGTCCTGCCCAGCTTCGATGAGCGCCTTTCCGGGCGCGCCCGCGCGGCGCTCGAGAGCCTGGGCGTCACGGTCCGCTCCGGCGCGTTCGTCACGGACATCCGCGCCGGTTCGGTCACGCTGAAGGTCGGAGAGGGTCAGGAGACCCTCGGCGCCCGGACGGTGATATGGGCCGCTGGGATCGCGGCATCGCCGCTGGGAGGGGCGCTGGCGCGGGCGGGCGCCGAGCTGGACCGAACGGGCCGCGTGATCGTGGCGCCGGACATGTCAGTACCGGGCCACCCCGACGTATTCGTGCTGGGCGATCTGGCGCTGCACGACCACGGCGGCAAGGGCCCGCTGCCGGGGATCGCGCCGGTGGCGCTGCAGCAGGGCGCCTACGTGGCCAAGCTGCTGGCTGCGCGCGCGCGGGGCCGCTCCTTCGACAAACCGTTTTCGTACTGGGACCGCGGCATCATGGCCACCATCGGCCGCTCGCGCGCGGTGGCGGACTCGTTCGGCGTGAAGTTCTGGGGGCTGCCGGCGTGGCTCGCGTGGCTGTTCGTCCACCTCTTCTTCCTGATCGAGTACGAGAATCGGGCGCTGGTGATGCTCCAGTGGGCGTGGAACTACGTGACCTTCGGTCGCAGCGCGCGGCTCATCACGGGAGAGGCCGGCAA